>JBFXKS010000122.1:0-5899 GCA_050173515.1 Oscillospiraceae bacterium
TCAAGGGGGATTTCCCAAATGGTCCTGTGCATCGACATCGGCAACAGCAACATCGTGCTGGGCGGCTACAAGGGCGACGAAGCCTGCTTTTTGGCCCGCATGACCACCAACCGCGTGATGGAGGCCGACCAGTACGCCGTATACCTGAAGGGTATGCTGGAGATGTATGACGCGCTGGACGAGGGCATTGAAGGCGTGATGATGGCCAGCGTGGTGCCGGCGCTGACACCGGTGCTGGTGCATGCGCTGAAACATTTTTCCCCGGCGCCGCCACATCTGCTAAGCCTGGCCGACGCCGGCGACGTGCACGTGGCCATCGACAACCCGCGCGAGCTGGGCATGGACATTCTGGCCTCGGCCATCAGCGTGCGGCACACCCGCCCGCTGCCCGCCGTCATCATCGATATGGGCACGGCCACCAAGCTGACCGCGCTGGACGCCGACGGCCGGGTGCCGGGCGTGGCCATCGCTCCGGGGCTGTTCGTGTCGCTGGAGGCGCTGTTGCGGCAGGCCAGCCTGCTGCAGGGCATCTCGCTGGACGCGCCCTCTTCGGCCATAGGCAGCAACACCGCCGACAGCATGCGCAGCGGCGTGGTGTTGGGCTCGGCCGCCATGCTGGACGGGCTGATCGACCGCTTTGCCCAGGAGATGGGCGGCCTTGAGACCGTGGTGGCCACCGGGGGCGCCGCACAAATCGTCATCCCCCACTGCCGGCGCGACATAGAGATAAGCGACACGCTGCTGCTGGACGGGCTGATGGCGGTTTACCGGGCCCGCTGTGGAGGGGAGTAAATGAAGACGAGGCAACGGGTGAAAAAGCTGGCCGCCAGTGTGGCGCTGGTGCTGGTGGTGGCGCTGGCTACCATGCCGGTTTTTGCGGCCAGCGCGCCGGTGCAGGCCGTGCTGGACCAATTGGCCACCCTGCAAAACGCCGACATATCGCCCGAGTGGGCGCCCGACATCCAGCACAACGAGGGCATCGTGCAGCACCTGCTGGACTTGTATTTGGCCTGTGACGCCGAGCAGCGCGGCGAGTTCACCGAAGAGCAGAACACGGCGCTGCGCGCCTATTTCACCACCCTGTACCAGATACAGGGCAAGCCGGCAAGCGAGGTGGACGCGCTGTTTGACGGCGGGGCGCCGGCGGCATCCAGCGCGCCGGAGGTTGCCAGCGAGAGCGAGGCGCCGGATTCCTCTGTGAGTGCCGCGTCGCAGCCGGAGAGCGCTTCCCAGCCGGCAAGCGCCGCCGAGAGCGAGCCGCCCGATTCCGAGGCGGTGGCGCCGGGCGGGGTGGCCAGCGGCGGGCCCACCACCAGCATGCCCGCCACCACCTACCCACCCCAGACCCCGAAGCAGGAGGGCTGGCTGGCGCTGTTTGGAAACAAGGCGCTGGGCATTGGCCTGCTGCTGTTGCTGGCGGCGGTGGCGCTCGTCCTCGTCATCCGCTTTTTGCTGGCGATGCGCGCCGCCGACAAGGGCGCCGCGCTGGACGCCGGCGCCGAGGCCCGCAACGAGGAGCTGTTTGGCGAATATTACCAGCAGGACCCACCGGAGGACACGCTGGCCGAGGCGCCGGAAAAGGGCCGCGCCTCCGCGCGGGATACCACCGATGCCCCCGCCGCGGCATGGCCCCGGGGCGGGCAGCCGGTTGCCGAGCCCGCAGCCCTGCGCCCGGGTGAAATAAATGGCGAAGAAAATGCCCCGGAAAATACCGAAATAATGGCGGACGGCGAGCCCGTCAAGCGCAAACGCGGGCGCCCCAAGGGCAGTGTTTCGAAGAAAAAGGCCCCCGCGCCCACGCTGGACCAGGAGCCCCAACAGCCGCCGGTGACCCTGCGCTCGTTCAGCGGGGTGGAGCGCAACGGCCGCCCACCGAAGATGACCTTCCGCCAGGGCGACCCGGACGATCTGGACGCCATCGACGATTGAACCACAGAAAAGCCCCGGTATTCTCTTCGCAGAATACCGGGGCTGCTTTTATTCTGGTTTTCCATTCTTTTTTGCCTATTTACAGCCATTCACCTTAATGTGGCTCATATTATTCGGTGCCATATTGCGCGGGTGCTCTCGACGGCAAACAGCGGGCACGCCTCACATGCTTTCCGGCGCGCTGACCTTCAGCATGGAAAGGCCGTTGGCCAGGGTGGTTTGGGTGGCCAGCGCCAGCGCCAGCCGCGCCTGCAGCAGCGCGGGCGCCTCGCCCTTGATGCGGCAGGCCGTGTAGAACTTGTGGAACAGGGTGGCCAGCTCCACCAAATAGCGCGTGATGCGCGCGGGGTCCCGCCCGGTGGCCGCCGAGACGATCTCGGACGGAAAGCGGCCGATTTGCCGGATGAGCGCGCGTTCTTCGGCGGCTTGCAGCAGCGCCAGGTTCTCGAAGGCGGTAATCTGCTGCAGCGCCTGGCCCTCTTTGGCCAGCGCCGCCAAAATGGAGCAGATGCGCGCATGGGCGTACTGCACGTAGTACACCGGGTTGTTGCTGTCCTCTGCCACGGCGAGGTCGAGGTCGAACTCGATGCTGCTGCCGGGCTCGCGCATGTTGAAGAAAAAGCGGGCGCTGTCGATGGGCACCTCGTCCAGCAGGTCGGTGAGGGTGATGGCCTTGCCGGTGCGCTTGCTCATCCTCACCTGCTGGCCGCCGCGCACCAGCCGCACAAACTGCATCAGCACGATGTCCAGCGCGTCGCCGTCCAGCCCGATGGCCGTGAGCGCGCCCTTCATGCGGGCCACATGGCCGTGGTGGTCGGCGCCCCACACGTCGATGGCGGTTTTGAAGCCGCGCTCGAATTTATCTACATGGTAGGCGATGTCGGCGGCGAAGTAGGTGGGCACGCCGTTGGCCCGCAGCAGCACTTCGTCCTTGTCGCCGCCAAAATCGGTGGCCTTATACCACACCGCCCCGTCCTTTTCATAGGTGGCGCCGCGCGCTTTCAGCTGTGCAACGGCCTTGTCCACCGCGCCGCTCTCGTGCAAGCCGGTCTCGCTGAACCACACATCGTAGTGGATGCGGTATTTTTCGAGGTCGTCCTTCATGGCCTGGATGTTGCGCGGCAGGGCGTAGTCCACCAGCCGCTGCTCCAGTTCGGCGGCGTCCAGCGCGGCAGGCCCTTCGCCCTCAAGCGCCAAAAATTCGCGCGCGCGCTGCGTGATGTCCTCGCCCTGATAGCCATCCTCCGGGAAGGGCACGGCCCCTTCGCCCCTGACGAGCTGCAAATAGCGCGCGGCCAGGCTCTTGCCGAACTTGGCGATCTGGTTGCCCGCGTCGTTGATGAGAAACTCGCGCGTAACGCGCCAGCCGGCGGCCTCCAGCGCGGCGGCCAGCACATCACCCAGCGCGCCGCCGCGCGCGTTGCCCAGGTGCATGGGGCCGGTGGGGTTGGCCGACACGAACTCCACGTTGATCTTTTCGCCGCCGCCCACGGTGGTGCGGCCATAGCCGGCGCCGGCGGTGACGGCCGCCATCACCACAGCAGCATACCAATCCGGCGACAAAAACAGGTTGATGAACCCGGGCCCGGCCACCTCCACACGGGAAAACGCGCCCACGGTGGGCAGGCGGGCGGCAATGGCCTCGGCTATCTTGCGCGGTGGCATGCCGAACACCTTGGCCGACACCAGCGCCAGGTTGGCGGCAAGGTCGCCGTTTTGGGCGTCGGCGGGCTCTTCCACCACAAAGCTTGGCGGTTGTTTTTCGGGCACGTCGCCCGCATGGGCGGCCTCTTCCAGCGCGGCCAGCAGCGTCGCGCGCGCGGCGTTTTTGGCCAGCTGCAAAAGGTCCTGCTTGTCGTAGGCCGCGCCCAGCTTCTCAAGATAGGCGGCATCGTCGGCGTCGGCGCGCTGCGGCACAAATTCATACATGGCGGGCATCAGGTGGCCTCCTGCACAGTGATAACGACCTGGTTGTGCGACAGGTGGGCATTGCCGGAGTCCAGCGTGTAGCTGAAGGTGAGCTGCCCGCCGTGCTCGGTGAGGGCGTTGTCTATCTCGTCGGCGGCCACGCCAAGGCTCAGCACGCCGTAGCCGCTGTCGTAGTGGCACACATGGCGGCGGCCACGCTCCACCACCAGCTCGCTGGGTGTGGTGCCGCGCCGCAGCATGGACACCTTGTTCCCGTCCTCCACCTTCACCGTGGTGATGTTGCCCTCGTAGCCGGTGGCCTCACTCTCGCGGTAACGGATGAAAAAATGGCCGCCGCGCCGGGTGAAGCTGCCGCGGGTCATCAGGCGCACGGTGTCCACGTCGCCCTGCTGGTCCATGGTGCCCTCTATGTCTATCAAGTAGTTTTCTTTCAAAAGGTTCGCCTCTTTTCTTGTGAGGATATGGCGCTAATCCAGCCGGTAGCGCTCGATGTCGATGCGTTGCACGCTGCCGTCGGCGGCAGAGCCCATGAAGATGTGGGCCAGTTGGTCGAAGCGGGAGGCGTCGTCACTGACGTAGTAGGCGGCCTTCCCGCTGCGGCCGGCGGGCGCCAGCAGCCCCTGCTGCGCCAGCTTCTCTTTCAGGGCCAGCGCCGCCTCGCGGCCAGAGTCTACCAGCGTGACGGACGGCCCCAGCAGCCCGGCGATGGTATCGGCCAGCAAGGGGTAGTGCGTGCAGCCGAGGATGAGCGTGTCCACCCCGGCGGCCTTGATGGGCTCAAGATAACCCTCGGCGGCCAGGCGGGCCAGCGCGTCGCCCGGCGCGAAGTGGCCGTTCTCCACCAGCGGCACGAACAGCGGGCAGGCCACCGCGGTGACGGTGAGCTTTTCGTTTTGCGCGGCCAGGGCCCGCTGGTAGCTGCCCGAGGCGATGGTGGCCTCGGTGGCGATGACGCCCACCCTGCCGTTTTTTGTGGCGGCCACGGCGGCGGCCACGGCGGGCATCACCACGCCCAAATAGCCCACCGGCAGCGCGTCCACCACGTCCTGTGGCAGCGTGCTGCTCACCGTGCCGCAGGCGGCCAGCACGGTCTTCACGTTTTGAGCCAGCAGAAAGGCGATGTCCTGCTTGGCGTAAGCGATGATGACATCGCGCCCGCGGGTGCCGTAGGGCACGCGGCCGGTGTCGCCAAAATACACGATGTCCTCCGCCGGCAAAACGGCCCGCAGCGCCTTCACGGCGGTCAGCCCGCCAAGGCCGGAGTCCAACACGCCGATGGGCGCTGTGGCGCTCATTGCTCGGCCCTCTCCACCGCCAGCACCACCAGCGAGTGCAGCAGCTCTGAGAAGGTGTGCTTTTCCAGCTGCTGCATCAGCTTGGGGTACATGCTGATGTCGGTGAAGCCGGGCATGGTGTTTATCTCGCTGATGAACACCTTGCCGGTGCCTTTTTCCACAAAAAAGTCCACCCGGGCAAGCCCTGTGCACCCCGTGGCCTGGTAGGCCCGCAGCGCCAGCTCGCGCACCTCTTCCAGCTTTTCCTGCGGCAGGCGGGCCGGGATGTGCAGCGCGCTTTTGTCGCCGCTCTCATACTTGGCTTCATAGTCGTATATCTCGTTGCATGGCACAATTTCCCCGGGCAGTGTGGCATAGGGGTTGTTGTTGCCTATCACGGCGCACTCCACCTCGCAGCCGTCCACGCCCTGCTCCAGCAAAATGCGTCGGTCGTGCGCCGAGGCCAGCAGCATGGCCTGGCGCAGGCCCGCGGGCTCGGTGACCTTGGTGATGCCAAGGCTGGAGCCGCCGGAGGCCGGCTTGACAAAGATGGGGTATTGCAGGTACTCGCCCACCTTGTCGGTGAGATAGCCAAAGTCTTCGATGGCGTAGCGGTCCACCGCGAACCACGGGGTGTGCGGGATGTTGTGGGCCGCAAAGATGAGGTTGGCCACGGGCTTGTTCATGCAGATGGCGCTGGCCAGCACCCCACAGCCCACATAGGACAGGCCGGAAGGCTCCTAAAGGCCCTGGTTGTCACCGTCTTC
>JBFXKS010000123.1:0-5887 GCA_050173515.1 Oscillospiraceae bacterium
GGGTTTTTTGCTGTGGTGACGGGCGCAAAGCCAGTCGTCACGGCGCTATTCAGTGTCCCCGATGGGGGCTTTCGGGCACAGCGTGTCCAAAAGCAGCTGGTGCAGCCGCGCCACCATCTCGCCCGGGGCATAGGGCGTGGGGCGGCCCATCAGCTTCTGCACGCTCAGCTCGATGCCGATGAGCACCGTGTGGGAGTACTGCGCGGCTGTCGTCAGCGTGTCGAACGGTGGCACCATGCCTTTGTCCACACAGGCATCCAGCTGCGCCTTCACAAAATCGATGGCGTACTGCAGCAGGTATTTGCCAAAAATCTCGCTGGCGTACGCGTCGCGGAACTGCTCGGCCTGTATCAGCGAAAAGGCATAGCAGGTGAACTGGTTGTCCATCTTCTCCGGCTCGTCGAACAGCGCCGCCAGCACCGCCTCGAAGCTGGCCGCCTGCTGTATCTGTTCCTCCATGTGGACAAAGAACAGCAGGTACAGCTCTTTCGCGTGGGTCAGCACCGCTTTCCACAGGGTCTCTTTGCTGTCGAAGTGGTTGTAAAGCGAGGCGGCCTGCACCTGCACGGCGTCGGCGATGTCCTTCATCGACACCGCGGCAAAGCCCTGCCTGGCAAACAAAATGGTCGCCTCCATCAAAATTCTGTCCTTGGTTTTGCCCCGTGTGCCCTGGCTTTGATAGGGCAGGTCGTAGCTGCGGTCGAAGACCTCGAATTTCTTTATGGGGTCATCCTTCTTTTTGGTGTTTTTTGCCATTGCATCCACCACCTCACTGCTGAACTGCGCCATCTTTCCGCCTCCATTATAGCAAAGTCTGCCCATGTTCCTGGCGCCGATCCGTAAACTTTTTATAAATTAAAAAACAAACGATCAGACGGAAAATAATTGAAAACCTTGAAGATAAGTATCAAAAGGCGTTGATTGGGCGCCTGCTTAACTCACCCGAAGGGGCCGCCTAGACAAAGTTTTCCTCGATGGGAAAGCTGGCGTATGCGTTCAGGGCCGGCCCCGCCATGTGCCCGGCCCGGTATTCGTGGTAGCCTTGCGCGGCGATCATCGCCGCGTTGTCGCCGGTGTACTCCAGCGCGGGCAGCAGCAGCGTGGCGCCGGCCGCGGCCGCCCTTGCGCCGGCCGCGTCGCGCAGCAGGGTGTTGGCGGCCACGCCCCCCGCCAGGCACACGGTGCTGCTGCCGCTGGCCGCGGCCGCCGCAAACAGCTTGTCGGTCAAAATATCCGCCACCTTTTGCTGGAAAGACGCCGCCAAGCCCGGGATGTCCAGCGCTTCGCCTTTCATCTGCGCGCGGTTGGCCACGTTCAGCACCGCGGTTTTCAGCCCGGAAAAGCTCACGTCGTAGGGGCCTGGCGCCTTGGGTGTGGGCAATGCGTAGGCGTGGGGGTCGCCACCGGCAGCCGCGTGGGCGATGGCCGGCCCGCCGGGATAGCCCAGCCCCAGCGTGCGCGCCACCTTGTCAAAGGCCTCGCCGGCGGCGTCGTCCACGGTGCGGCCCAGCACGGTGAAGCGCGTGTGGCTTTCCACCAGCAGCACGTGGTTGTGCCCGCCCGAGGCCACCAGGCACACGAAGGGCGGGGCCAGCCCCGGGTGCGTGAGGTACAGCGCGGCCACGTGCCCGCGCAGGTGGTGCACCGGCACCAGCGGCTTGCCCGCGGCAAAGGCCAGCCCTTTGGCAAAGTTCACCCCCACCAGCAGCGCGCCGATGAGCCCCGGCGCGGCAGTCACCGCCACGGCGTCCAGGTCTTTGGCGGCCAGGCCCGCCTCTTGCAGGGCGCGCGCGGCCACCACGCTGATGCTCTCGATGTGCCGTCGGCTGGCGATCTCCGGCACCACGCCGCCGTACAGCGCCTGCTCCTCCACGCTGCTGGCCACCACGTTGGCCAGCAGCTGGTGGCCATCGGCCACCACGGCGGCGGCGGTCTCGTCGCAGCTGGTCTCTATCCCCAATAGCCTCACGTCGCTCTGTCACCCTCATCCGTCAGTTTCGTGGCCATCAAAAGGCCGTTTTCGGGCGGTGTGTGGTACATGCCCTGGCGCACGGCCAGCGTTTTGAAGCCCAGCTTTTCGTACAGCGCCACAGCGCCGCTGTTGGAGGTGCGCACCTCCAGCAGCACCCGCTGCACGCCCGCTGTGCGCAGATGGCCCAGCGCGTGGCGCAGCAGAGTTTCGGCCAGGTGCTGCCGGCGGCGGGCGACGTCGATCACCACCATCTGTAAGTCGGCGCTGGTGTCCACCACCAAAAAGCAGGCAAAGCCCACCACACTGCCGCCCTGCAGCGCCACCACCGCCCGGTGGGTGCCGCCGTCCTCCGCTTTTTCCAGGTCGGCGCGGCCCCACACATCGGGCGCCTGCCGCGCAATGGCCGCGCAGGCGTCCAGATGCGCCGGCCCCAGCGGCTCAAAGCACAGGTTCGCATCCATCAGCCCTTGGCCTCCAGCCAGTTGCGGCCCAGATGCACGTCGGTTTGCAGGGGCACGGCCAGCGCCGCCGCGCCCTCCATCTCCTCTTTCAAAATGGCGCACACGGCCTCGGCCTCGGCCTCGGGCGCCTCCACGATCAGCTCGTCGTGCACCTGCAAGATGAGCCGGCTGCGCAGCTGTTCCCGACGCAGCCGCTGCCACACGCGTATCATGGCCAGCTTGATGATGTCGGCCGCGGTGCCCTGGATGGGCGTGTTCAGCGCGATGCGCTTTCCCAGCGCCTGGATGTTGCGGTTGC
Source organism: Oscillospiraceae bacterium (assembly GCA_050173515.1). GTDB lineage: Bacteria > Bacillota > Clostridia > Oscillospirales > Ruminococcaceae > JAAYCI01. The sequence continues at coordinate 2,732 of JBFXKS010000123.1, forward strand.
TGCTGGCAAGCTCCGGCAGTGGGCGCCGCCGGCCGTACAGCGTCACCACATAGCCGTGCTCCCTGCCGTATTCCACGGCCTTGTCCATGTAGCCGCGCACCCCGGGAAAGCTGTCCAGATACTGCTGGATGAAGGCGTCGGCCTCTTTCACCGACACGCCGATGTCCTTGGACAGGCTGTACGCGCCGATGCCGTACACGATGCCGAAGTTCACCGCCTTGGCGGACGAGCGCAGCTGCGGCGTCACCATGTTCAGCGGCAGGCCGTGCACCCGCGCGGCAGTGGCCTGGTGGATGTCCTCGCCGTCCAGAAAGGCCTGTTGCATCGCCGCGTCGCCCGACACATCCGCCAAAATGCGCAGTTCGATCTGGCTGTAGTCGGCGTCGGCCAGCAGCGTGCCCTGCGGCGCGGTGAAGAACCGGCGCATCTGGCTGCCCAGCTCGGTGCGCACCGGGATGTTCTGCAGGTTGGGCTCGTTGGAGGAAAGGCGCCCTGTGCGCGCCTCGGTTTGGTTGAAGGTGGAGTGGATGCGCCCGTCCGGCCCCACCTGCTTCAAAAGGCCTTCCACATAGGTGGCGTTCAGCTTTTGGTAGGTGCGGTACAGCAGTATCGCGTCGATGACGGGGCTGTATTTGCGCAGGCCCTCCAGCGTCTCGGCGTCGGTGCTCCAGCCGCTTTTTGTCTTTTTGCCGTGCGGCAGGCCCAGCTTGTCGAACAGCGCCTCGCCCAGCTGCTTGGGGCTGTTCAGGTTGAACTCGTAGCCCACCGCGGCATACACGCTGGCCAGCTGCTTTTCCAGCTCCGCCTGCAGGGTGCGCCCAAAATCACGCACGCCGTCGGCGTCCAGCTCGAAGCCCACCAGCTCCATCGAGGCCAGCACCTCGGCCAGCGGCTGCTCCATCTCCCGCAGCAGTTTGCCCATGCCCGCCTCGCCGCAGGCGGTGTCCAGCTTGCGGCACAGCGGCTCCAGCAGCGGCGCCACCGGGCATGCCGCGCAGGCAAAGGCGCCCTTCACGCCGTATTCCGCGGCCAGCTGGGCCACCTCGTAGGCACTGCCGTTCGGGTTCAGCAGGTAGGCGGCCAGTTTTGCGTCGAATGCGATGTTCTGCGCGGGCGCGCGCTGGTCGCCATCCGCCAGCGCCAGGCGGTGCAGGGGCTTGCTGTCGAACACCCACTTCTCGGCTTTTTCGCTTCGCAGCAGGGCCAAAAGCCCGGCACTGCCCGCCGCCGCATGGTAAACGGTGGTGCTGCCCGCCGGCACCACCATATAGCCTTCGTCGTCCGCCGCCAGGTACACGATGCCGTCCAGCAGCGCAGCCAGAGGCTGCACCGCGGTCTCCGTCAGGTCGTCGGCCTCGGCGCCCGCAGGCGCCAGCGCCACGGCGCCGTTTAGCCCCAGGCGCTCGGCCAGCGTGGTCATCTCCAGCCGCGCCAGCAGCGCCGCGGCGCCCTCGGCGTCGCCCGGCTGTTTTTGGTAGCTGCCCGGCGCGGTGGCCACCGGCACGGCGCAGTTGATGGCGGCCAGCTTCAGGCTCATCTCGGCGCTTTCGCGCCCGGCGGCCAGCTTTTGCCGCACGCCCGGCTTGATGCTTTCATCCTCCAGGTTCTCGTACACACCGTCCAGGCTGCCAAACTTTTGGATGAGCGCCAGCGCGGTTTTCTCGCCCACGCCGGGCACACCGGGGATGTTGTCGGACGCGTCACCCATCAGCGCCTTCACGTCGATGAGCTGCCGGGGCGCCACGCCATATTGCGCCTGCACGGCCGCCTCGTCCATCAGCGTGGTCTCACCACGGCCCATGCGCGTGGTGGTGAGCAGCACGGCCACGCCCGGTGCTGCCAGCTGCAGGTTGTCGCGGTCGCCGGTGGCCAGGTAGCAGGCGTCGCCCCGCTTTTCGCAGGCCAGCGCCAGCGTGCCCAAAATATCGTCCGCCTCGTAGCCCTCGCGGCTCACCTCCACATAACCCAGCTTCTGCAAAAGTTCCTTTAAAACGGGCATCTGCGCGGCCAGTTCCTCCGGCATGCCTTTGCGCTTGGCCTTGTAACCGTCGTACATCTCGTGGCGGAAGGTGGGCGCGGGCAAGTCGAAGGCCACGGCCACCTCGTCCGGCTGCCAGTCGCTCTCCAGCTTTAAAAGGATATTCATAAAGCCGTATATGGCGTTGGTGTATTCGCCCGTTTTGGTGGTGAGCAGCTTGATGCCGTAAAACGCGCGGTTCACGATGCTGTTCCCGTCCAGTACCAGTAGCTTCATGCAGCGGCTCCCTTCGCCTTGCGCCGGGCGGCCCGGCGTTCATCTGTTTTACAGCCATGTGCACTCGCTTTGCCGGTGCTTGCACCCGACAAGGTGGCCGCATCGGTTGCCTTCAGGCTCTGACTGCCGGCGTTCTTTTGCGCAACCGCGGTAAAACGGCGGCCCCTGTGCTTTTTGGGCACAAACAGCCGGCCTTGCAACACTATACCACAGAAAATCGTTTTATGGTATAATGGCCTGTGCCCTGAAACACAGGGGCGCATCAAACAAATGATCATCAACCAAGAGGTGACGGCGTTGCACATCGGCCCCATTGAACTTATCTCAGGTGCGGCGCTGGCGCCCATGGCCGGCATCACCGACGCCGCCATGCGCAACCTGTGCGCGCAGCACGGCGCGGCCTTCACCGTGAGCGAGATGGTGAGCGCCATGGCCCTGACCATGGGCGACCGCAAGAGCCTGGCGCTGCTGCGCGGGCGGCCCGGCGCAGCGCCGGGCGGGCAGCCGGTGCCCTATGGCGTGCAGCTGTTCGGCCAAAAGCCACAGGTGCTGGCCGAGGCCGTTCGCCGCATCGAAGAAGAGGACTTCGACTTTCTGGACCTGAACATGGGCTGCCCCGCGCCGAAGATCGTGCGTGGCGGCGCCGGCAGCGCCTTGCTGAAAGACCCCGCCGCGGCGGGGGCCTTTGCCACGGCGGCCGTGCAGGCCTCATCCCGCCCGGTCACCGCCAAGATGCGCATAGGCTGGGACGCGGAATGCCTTTTGGGCGTGGAGGTGGCCCGGCGCTGCGAGGACGCGGGCGTGTGTCTTTTGGTGGTGCATGCCCGCACGCGGGCGCAGCAGTACACCCCCGGCGTCAACTTTGATGCCGTCGCCCAAATCAAGCAGGCGGTGGCCATAGA
>JBFXKS010000124.1:0-5859 GCA_050173515.1 Oscillospiraceae bacterium
CCCTGCCCGCTGGACCAGTCGATCCGGGCCAGGCCGGCGACCTCGCTGTCCGGGCCCTCGGCCAGCGCCCGCTGCACCCAGACGTGCTCGCGGCCCACGTGGTTGAACACCCCGTCCAGCACCACGCGCATGCCCGCGGCGTGCAGCGCCGCACACACCGCGGCAAAGTCGTCGTTCGTGCCCAGGCGCACGTCCACCTGTGTCAGGTCGCGCGTGTCGTAGCCGTGGGCGTCGCTCTCGAATATCGGGTTGAACAGCACCGCGCCCACATGCAGCTTTTCAAGGTGCGGTATCCACTTTATCACCCGCTCTATCCGGTTTTTCAGCACTCCATCGTTTGTCTGCGGCGCCGCGCAAAAGCCCAGCGGGTATATCTGATAAAATACGCTGCGTTCATACCACATGGCGCACTTCCTTTCTGCTTTTACTCTATTGTACCATATCCGAAAGGCCCTGTCTCTTTGGGGCGAGGGCCGCAAAAAGTATTGCCTCGATTGCCCTTTACGCCGGGCGGCCGCGCGGTGTATACTGAATATATCCCGCCGCACACCCAAAGCAGGAGGCGCACCATGGACCACCGCACAAACCCCAAAACCGGCGACAAGCTCTCGCTTTTGGGCCTCGGGCTCATGCGCCTGCCGCTGGCCGGCAGCGAGATGGCCGATATCGACACGCAAAAGGCCGAGGCCATTGTAGAAGCTTGCATCCGTGGTGGGGTCAACTATTTCGACACCGCCTACAACTACCACGACAAAAACTCCGAGCTTTTTGCCGGCCGGGCGCTTTCGGCCCACCCGCGCGGCAGCTATCATCTGGCCACCAAGCTGCCCATCTGGCTGGTGGACAGCCTGGACAAGGCCAAAGAGCTGTTCGCCCGGCAGCTGAAAAACTGCCAAACGGACTATTTCGACTACTACCTTGTGCATGCCATGGACGAGGAGGACAACGCCGTCTTCGAAAAATACGGCCTGTGGGCCTGGCTGGAAGACATGCGCCGCGACGGCCGTGTGCGGCACATCGGGTTCTCCTCGCACAACACGCCCGAGGTGCTGGAGCGCTTTTTGGCCCAACACCCGTGGGATTTTGTTCAGCTGCAAATAAACTATGTGGACTGGGACTTTCAAGACGCCGCGGCCCAGTATGCCCTCACCGAGCAATACCAGCTGCCCTGCATCGTGATGGAGCCGGTGCGCGGTGGCCGCCTGGCCACCTTGGGCCCCGAGGCCGACGCCCTGCTGAAAGCCCACAGCCCCACGGCCAGCACCGCCAGCTGGGCCCTGCGCTTTGCCGCCGCGCTGCCAAACGTCATCACGGTGCTCAGCGGCATGTCCACGCTGCAGCAGGTGCAGGACAACCTGGCCACCTTCAGCCCGCTGCGGCCTTTGAGCGACGAGGAAAAGGCCCTGCTCTTTAAAGCCGGCGACATCTTCAAGGCGCAAAACGCCATACCCTGCACCAACTGCGCCTACTGCATGCCCTGCCCGCAAGACGTGGACATCCCCGGCATGCTGGCCGTGGCCAACGCCTGCGCGCTGGACAGCAGCACTTTCCGCTTCAAGGGCCGCTACGCCGAGTTCCCCCAGCAGCACAACGCCGGGCACTGCATCGCCTGCGGCCAGTGCGAGGCCGCCTGCCCGCAGCACATCCCCATCATGCAGCACATGCAAAAAATGGCAAAAGACGCCGCCGAGTAGCTGCGCGGCACCACACCGCAATTATTTCGCGCAGGGGCCTTGCATTTTGTTTCGTTTTTTGATAGACTATTTGAGCGACTGAATTCCGACACTATGGCGCGTATGGGAGGTGCAGAGATGGCAAAATGCAGCGTTTGCGGGAAGGGCGTTTCCTTCGGCATCAAGGTTTCGCATTCACATCGCCGGAGCAACCGCATGTGGAAACCCAATGTCAAGCGGGTGAAAGCGGTGGTGGACGGTTCCCCAAAATACATCCACGCCTGCACCCGTTGCCTGCGTTCGGGCAAGGTGACCCGCGCAGTGTAAGCTTTTCGCAAAAAGATCAAACCCCCGACGGCATGCTGCCATCGGGGGTTTTCTGTATGCTTGAAATCCTTATTCCTTCTTCTGCCCAAACTTGTACTCCGTGCCGTTCAAGATGCGCTTGATGTTCTCGCGGTGTAAAAACACCACCAGCGCCGCCACCACCGCCGAGCATATCGTGGCAAACAGCACCGGCTTTTTGTACACAAACAGCCCGAACACCAGCGTGAGCACCGGATAGAACATAATGCCCAGCACCGAACCCAGCGACACCATCTTGCTCACCGCCAGTATCACCAAAAAGATGGCCAGCAGAATGATGGCCGTGAGCGGGTCGATGGCCAAAATGACCCCCAGCGAGGTGGACACGCCCTTGCCGCCCTTGAAGCCGAAATACAGTGGGAAGGCATGCCCCACAATGGTGCAGATGCCCGCTATATACATCCCGTACAGTGGGTCGGCATCCGGCGCCAGCAGCATGAGGGCCCACCGGCCCAAAAACACGCCCAGCGCGCCCTTCACCGTGTCGCCCACAAAGGCCAGCGCCGCACCCTTTTTGCCAAAGCTGCGCAGCACGTTGGTCATGCCGGCGTTGCCGCTGCCCTTCGTGCGCACGTCTTCTCCATACATCATCCGGCTCACCAGCACCGAGCAGTTCACGCTGCCCAGCAAATAGCCGCACAGCGCCGCCACTGCCAGCGCCACCACAAACAGGCCCATGCCCTGCCCCCTCATGCCGTTTTTGGGCGCCGCACGCCCATTGCGAAAAAGTATAGCACACCCGCACGGCCGCCGCAAGATGTGCGCCGGGCTATTTTGCGCGCCCCTCACGCTCACGCGCCAAGATGCGGATGGGCGTGCCCTCCAGCCCAAAGCTGGAACGTATCTGGTTTTCCAGATAGCGCTTGTAGGAAAAATGGAACAGCTTTTTGTCGTTGATGAAACAGGCAAAGGTGGGCGGGCGCGTGCTCACCTGCGTCATGTAGTAGATCTTCAGGCGGCGGCCACGGTCGGTGGGCGGCTGCACGCGGGCGGTGGCATTGGCCAACAGGCTGTTCAGCACCCCGGTGGTGATGCGCATGGCGTTCTGCCCGTCCACATAGTTGATGAGCTCCATCAGCCGCCCCAGCCGCTGGCCGGTTTTCGCGCTGATGAAAATAATGGGCGCATAGCTCATAAAGCTGAAGTCGTGCTCCAGCTTTTTGCGCTCGGCGTCCATGGTCTTGTCGCCCTTTTCCACCGCGTCCCACTTGTTCACCGCGATGATGCACGCCTTGCCCTGCTCGTGGGCGAAGCCGGCCACCTTGCTGTCCTGCTCGGAAAAGCCGTCCAGTGCGTCTATCAAAATCACCGCCACGCGCGCGCGCTCCACCGCGGCCAGGCTGCGCAGCACGCTGTAGCGCTCCACGCCGTCGGCCACCTTGGCCTTGCGCCGCAGGCCGGCCGTGTCGATGAAGGTGTATTGGCCCCACTGGTTGTCCACGTCGCTGTCCACGGCGTCGCGGGTGGTGCCGGCCTCGTCCGCCACGATCATGCGCTCCTGGCTCAGAATGCGGTTCACCAGGCTGGACTTGCCCACGTTCGGCCGCCCGATGACCGCCACCGGGATGCGGTCGCCCTCCTCTTCCTCGGTTTGCTGCGGTGGAAAATGTGCGATGACGGCATCCAGCAAGTCGCCGGTGCCGTGCCCGTGTATGCTGCTCACAAGATATGGCTCGCCCAGCCCCAGGCTGTAAAAGTCGTAGGCCTCCAGCGGCACGTCGCCCGGCGTGTCTGCCTTGTTCACCACCAGCAGCAGGGGCTTTCCGCTGCGCAGCAGCATGGGGGCGATGTCTATGTCCTGAGTCGTGACACCGGTGCGCAGGTCCGTCACGAACAAGATCACATCGGCCATGTCGATGGCCAGCTGTGCTTGCTCGCGCATGCGCTGCAGCAGCGCGTCATCCGTGTTCGGGTCTATGCCGCCGGTGTCTATCAGCAAAAAGTCCCGGTCCAGCCACTCGGCGTTGCCATACAGTCGGTCGCGCGTCACGCCGGGGGTGTCCTCCACAATGGCCAGGCGCTGGCCCACCAGCTTGTTGAACAGGGTGGATTTGCCCACGTTGGGCCGCCCCACTATCGCCACGATCGGTTTTGTCATGCCCGCTCCTTCTTTTGGGTGGTCTCTATGCTGAATTACTGAGCCGGGTCAATGGTGATCTGCCCCCACAGGCCATCCTGCTGCACCCAGGCGCGGCCCTGGTACACGTGGCTGGCCCCGTCGAATTCCAGCGGCACCACCAGCTTGCCCTGCGTGTCTATGAACCCATACTTGCCGCCCTGCGCCACCGGGCACAGCCCATCGGTAAAGAACCCGATGTTCATCCAGTAGCCGTTGGGGCTGGCCCAGGTCGCGTCGTATACACACTCGGCCACCAGCCGCTCGTCCGCCACCGAAAAATAGCCCCATTTGTCGTTTTTGAGCAGGGCATAAAAGCCGTAGCGCTCGTGCAAGACATACTCGTATTCGTTCGGTGTCAGCACAGCCATATCCTCCGTGCGCAGCAGCCCGTATATCCACTCCACTTTTTCGTAATTGTCATAGTCGTTCAGGTCATCACGCGTCAGGCCGGCCGGCATGTTCACATAAGGCAGCACAGCGGGCAGGGTGGGCGTATAGCCGCCCCACTCGTCCACCGGCGTCATCGGCCCATCCCCGCCGCCATACAGCACATATTCGTCTGTGGCCGGGAAATAGTAGTACATCAGCTCGCCGCCCACGCCGTGCCCTCCGGAAAAGGCGAACGGGAAGCCCGCCTCCTCCAGCAGCTTTTGGGCCGCCGCCTGGTCCTGGTAGTACAGCTGTTCTATCTCCGGCGGGCCACCGTGTGCGTGTTCATCGGCGCACACGCTCAGCGGCTCTCCTTCATACAAATCAAACACCACGTCGCCGTCAAAGGTCAGCGTGCCCCAGCGGCCATCCTTCTGCACGTTCACATACGCCAGAAACTTCGTGCCGCTGAAGTAATAGTCATACAGTGGCTGCATCACGTCGTAGTCCAGCGCCGGCTGCCGCGCCCATTGCCAGGCGGGCTGCGGCGCCACGCTGCTGTCTGGCGCCATGCTGGCCGGTGGCGCCACGTCGCTCGTGCCCACACCGGGTGCCGTCGGTGCGCTTTTACCGGCGGCGCCGCCACCGGCATTCGGGTTCTCTATGGTGCCAAAGCAACCACCCAGCAAAAGGCAGGCGGCCAACACTGCCGCCAGCATCCCCATCATTCTCTTGCGCACACCCAGCGCCCCTTTCTCTTTAAAACCACCATCAAAACATGATCATACCCGTTCATTATACCGGTTCCTCCACCGTTTCGCCACCCAGCGCCAGCGCCAGCAAGCCGGCGCCGCCTTTTGGCACCACGCGCACCGCCACACCCAAGGCCTCTGCCAGCTGGGCGGTGTCCATGTCGTCCAGCAGCAGATCCCCCTCCGAGCGCAGCACGTCCGGCGGCAGCAGCAGCACCCCGCTGTGCAGCTTTCCGCGCAGCTGCTGCACCATGTCGGCGCCGGTCAAAAGGCCACTCACCGCCACGTTGCCGCCAAAAAAATGGTTGTCCACCGCGTGCACATGCAGCACGGCATGTGGGTATTTCGTTTTCAGCGCGGCGGCCAGCTGCGCAAACAGCGGCTCGGCCATGCGCCCCACCACAATGTCCGCCTGCACGCGCCGCGCGTCACCCGGCGCTGCCGCCAGCGCCTCGCCGAACTCCTGCGCCAGCAGCCGCCACATGCCCACGCCGTTTTCCAGCTGGGGGTAGCCGTCGTAGAAGTCCTCCGGCGGTATTTCGCGGCCCGCCAGCAAAAACCACTCGTCAGACGGATACAT
>JBFXKS010000125.1:0-5819 GCA_050173515.1 Oscillospiraceae bacterium
TGAACGCCGCGGTGGAAGCCGCGCGCGCGGGCGAGCACGGCAAGGGCTTTGCCGTGGTGGCCGACGAAGTGCGCAACCTGGCCGGCAAGAGCGCCGACGCCGCCAAGGAGACCTCGCAGCTCATCTCTGCCAACATCGAAAAGGCCAAGCTGGGCCTCAACATCAGCCAGGAGACCGCCGAGAACCTCTCGCAGATCATCGAGGGCATCCAGCAGACCAGCGAGAGCCTGCAGCAGGTGGCCGCCCAGAGCCAGCAGGCCAAGGCCGCCACCGCCCAGGTGAACCTGGCGGTGGACCAGGTGGCCCAGGTGGTGCAGCAGAACAGCGCCACCAGCGAGGAGAGCGCCGCCGCCAGCGAGGAGATGAGCAGCCAGGCCCAGGTGCTGCAGCAGCTCATCGCGCGCTTCAAGCTGAAAAACATGGGCGCCTCTGTCCGCCCGGCTGCCGCGCTGCCAGAGGCCTCCGCCTACGACACCGCCCCGATGGAGAGCGGCGGCGACATCATCTTCTAGCTTTGTTTTCTAGGCCGGCGGGGGCATCCCGCCGGCTTTTTGTTGCCGTTTGACGCTTCGCGCCCCGATGTGGTACACTCAGAAAGCGGCATATTTGCCGCGCCCACCAACTGCACGGCGCCACCCGGCACCCGCCCATGGGTTCCGGGTGCTTTTGAGCCATTCCATACCCACATACATACCCAGCGGAAAGAGGCAAGCATTTTATGAAACGCACCGACCTTCGGAACATCGCCATCATCGCCCACGTAGACCACGGCAAAACCACCCTGGTAGACGAGATGCTGAAACAGAGCGGCACCTTCCGCGAGCACCAGCAGGTGGCCGAGCGCGTGATGGACTCCGGTGACATCGAGCGCGAGCGCGGCATCACCATTTTGGCCAAAAACGCCAGCTGCGTCTACAACGGCGTCAAAATCAACATCGTGGACACCCCGGGCCACGCCGACTTTGGCGGCGAGGTGGAGCGCGTTTTGAAGATGGTGGGCGGCGTGCTGCTGCTGGTGGACGCCGCCGAGGGCTGCATGCCCCAAACCCGCTTTGTGCTGCAAAAGGCCCTGGCCCAAAACCTGTCGCTGGTCATCGTGGTGAACAAGGTGGACCGCCCGGACGCGCGCATCAAAGAGGTGGTGGACGAGATCTTGATGCTGCTGATCGACCTGGGCGCCACCGACGCCCAGCTGGACTCGCCCATGGTGTTCACCTCCGGGCGTGCCGGCACCGCCAGTTACGCCCCCGAGGTCGCCGGCGAGAACCTCGCCCCGCTCTTCGAGACCATCCTTGAATATGTGGCCCCGCCCGAAGGCGACGCCGACGCACCCTTTGCCATGCTCTGCTCCAGCATCGACTACAACGACTACGTGGGCCGCATCGGCATTGGCCGCATAGAAAACGGCGTGGTGCGCCCCAACATGGACGTGGTGGTGTGCGACTGGAACGACCCCACCCTGCAAACCAAGGGCCGTGTGACGGCGCTGTACACCTTTGAGGGCGTGGAGCGCGCCGCGGCCGAGCAGGCAGCCGCCGGCGACATCGTGGCCTTCTCCGGGCTCGAGGGCATCAACATCGGCAACACCCTGTGTGATGTATCCACCGTGGCCCCGCTGCCTTTTTTAAAAATCACCGAGCCCACCGTGGAGATGACCTTCTCGGTGAACGACTCGCCCTTTGCCGGCAAAGAGGGCAAGTTCGTCACCAGCCGCCAGCTGCGCGAGAGGCTGCGGCGCGAGCTGCTGCGCGACGTGGCGCTGCGCGTGGAGGACACCGAGACCACCGACGCCTTCCGCGTGATGGGCCGGGGCGAGATGCACCTTTCCATCCTCATCGAGACCATGCGCCGCGAGGGCTACGAGTTCCAGGTCTCGCCACCCAAGGTGCTGCTGCGCGAGGAGGACGGCATCACGCTGGAGCCCATGGAGCACGTGGTGGTGGACGTGCCCACCGACTATCAGGGCAGTGTGATCCAAAAGCTGGGCACTCGCCGCGGCGAGATGGTGCAGATGGCCCCGACGGGCGGGCGCATGCGCCTCGAGTTCCGCATTCCCAGCCGCGGGCTTTTCGGCTATCGCAGCGAGTTTCTCACCGACACCCACGGCGAGGGCATCCTGAACACCATCTTCGACGGCTACGACACCTGGCGCGGCGAGCTGCCCGGGCGCTCGCAGGGCAGCCTGGTGAGCTATGAGACGGGCGAGGCGGTGGCCTATGGCCTGTATGCCGCGCAGGAGCGCGGCCGCCTCATCGTGGGCCCCGGCGAAAAGGTGTACGCCGGCATGGTGGTGGGCGTTGGCGCCAAAGCCGAGGACATCACGGTGAACGTCTGCAAGACCAAGCACCTCACCAACGTGCGCGCCTCCGGCAGCGACGACGCCTTGCGGCTGGTATCCCCGCTACGCATGAGCCTTGAGGAAGCGCTGGAGTTCATCCGCCCGGACGAACTGGTGGAGGTGACGCCAGAGACCATTCGCATCCGCAAGAAGATCTTGAGCCACGAGCAGCGCCTGAAGGCGCAGAAGGGCAAACCGGCATTCTCCTGATACGCCCCTCCCCGCGCCCAATATCTCCATAAAAAAGCCCTTTGGCAGCTTCACGCTACCAAAGGGCTTTTGTCTTTGTGCCATGCCGGGCTGCCGTGTTGGCTCATGGGGCCGCCGCGGGCGCGTCTTCACTTGCGGTCGCGCTCTCGGCCGCGCTTTGGTCCTCGTCCCCATCCAGCTCATCGCCCAGCATCCGCACGTTCAGGTGCGGCAGGCGCAGGGTGTCCATCGCGGGCAAGACCCCGGCTGCGTTGGGCGCCAAACGGGCATCCAGCTGCAAAGCCAGCATCCCGCTGTCAAAACTGGCCTTGGCACGCCCCAAATAGCTGTCGCTCGCCTCTTTCAGGTTGGCCGGCTCCACCTGCAGCGTGATGTCTCCGTCGGCCACGCTGCCCACCACCTCGCTGCCGCCGGGAAAACGGTTGTTTTTGTAGGCGTCCAGCAGCTTTTGCACCAGGCTTTGCGGGCTGTAGGCGATGCTGGCCATGGCAAAATCCCAGCGGCTCATCGGCAGGTCTACCCCTATCAGGCGCCCGCCCACCGAGCGCGTCACCCCCAGCGCGGTCTGCTGCATCTCATCCCCGGCCATGAACACGGGGTCCGCCCCGGCAGCATACAGCTCTGCTATCTCCGCCTGTATCTCGCGCAGCGGCAGGCCGTCCGTCGCCATCAGATACACATCCAGGCCCGCCTGTGGCCAGTTCAGGTCTGCCGACGCCGCCTCCGCACCCATCAAAAAACCCAGCGTGTACAGCTGGGAACGCCGCCGCGCACTGCGAATGACACCCAGCTGCCTGCTGCCCTTCGCCTCCGCCGCCGCCACATACCCGGCCCACCAGCCGGCCTGCGCCGCCGAGAAATTCACCACCACGCTGTTCTCTTCCACCTGCGCGCCCGCCGGCGCATCCAGCATCACAAAGCTCACCTGCGGGTACTGCGCCTGCACATCGGCCGCCGCCTGCGAGGGCACCGTGCCCATGGTCACCAGCAGCCGGGCCCCGCCCTTCACCGCCAGCTCCAGCGTAGACAGCGCGGCCTCTGTGTTGTTCTCTTCTGTTTTGTACAGTGCGCTGGTGCTGCCGCCCTCACCCGCAAAGCGGTTCAGCGCGTTCCACACCTCCTGCCCAAAGTCTGTGTCCAGGCGGGACTGCGTGGTCACCAGGGCCATCTCCGAGGTGGCGAGTGTTGCCGGCGGCAGAGAGCCGGCCGCGGCAGGCTGTGAAGGGGACACCACAGCGGGCACACGCTGGCAGCCGGCCAAAAGCAAAACCGCCGCCAGTGCCAGCGCCAAAACACGCAGCCGCCGCATGGTCTCCCCTCCCTTCCAAAAAAACTCAAATGATTTTCAATCTTACCGTAAAACACACAACGCATCAAGTGGCCCGGGGTTACAATCCCCATTACAAATGGTTACACCCTTGGGCATTACGGATTCGAACCACATGTGGTTTTGCATGGATAGTCGTATCGCATTGCCGCGTTGGTCCGGCCCAGAAATGAAGCCAACACGCGGCAAAACAATGCCGCTGCACAGCGCCTAAACGGCGCCTTTAGGGCACATGGCATCCAAATCCACAATGCCCGGCCTAGCCCAGCACCTCGGGGCCAAAACCCAGCGGCAGCAGTTCACCCAGCGTGTGCTGCTCCAGCACGCCGCCGCCGTAGGCCAGCACCACCGGCAGCTGCGGGCCGCCAAACTCGTACAGCGCCTGCCGGCAGGCCCCGCACGGGCTGCACCGGGGCAGCGCCGCCTCGTCACAGCCGGCGGGGCCGCCGGCCACCGCCAGCGCCGCAAAGCGCTGTGCGCCCGCGCTCACCGCTTTAAACAGTGCCGTGCGCTCGGCACAGTTCGAAAGCCCATACGCCGCGTTCTCCACATTGCAGCCGGTGTACACCGTGCCGTCCTGGGCCAGCAGCGCCGCGCCCACCGCAAACTGTGAGTACGGCGCATAGGCTGTGCGCCGGGCCTCCAGGGCCGCCTTCGCCAGCGCCGCCGCGTCAAATGTGCCCATGTGCTACAGCACCCCCAATGCCACTTCCATCATGTCGGTGAAATGCTTTTCCCGCTCTTCGGCCGTGGTTTTCTGCGTGCTTAAAAAGCTGTCGGAGATGGTGAGCAGGCAGGCCGCCTGCCTGCCGGTGGCCTGCGCATTGTGGAACAGCGCAAAGCTCTCCATCTCCACCGCCAGGCAGCCGCGCTCATCGCGCAGCTTCTGCCAGTAGGGTGGCTGGCCCTCATCGCTTTGGTAGAACACGTCGGTGCAGTGCACCGTGCCCTCGCGCAGCGGCTTGCCCAGGCGCGCCGCGCTCTCGCGCAGGCGTTCGGTCAGCACATCGCCCGGCCGCAGCACGTCGTCGGTGCAGCCGTTCTGCGTGTGCGCAAAGGTGGACTCGCTGTAGGCTCCGATCACGAGCAGCAGGTCGAACAGTTCCAGGTCTTTGGTGTACGCCCCGGCCGAACCCACCCGCACGATCTGCTGCACACCGTACACGGTGAACAGCTCCCACGAATAGATGCCGATGGAGGGCATGCCCATGCCGCTGCCCATCACCGACACCGGCTTACCGCCGTGCGTGCCGGTGTAGCCCAGCATACCGCGCACATGGCTGAACTCCCGCGCGTCCTTTAGATAGTTCTCGGCGATAAACTTTGCGCGCAGCGGGTCGCCCGGCATCAAAACGGTGGCGGCTATCTGCCCCGGCTCGGCCGCTATGTGTGGTGTGGCCATTGCAACACAACTCCTCTCTTCAGTCCAAAATGTAATACATAAAAGTAATTATACCATCATCACCCGCCTGGCGCATCCTTTTGCGCCCGGCGTATGCACACAAAACCGGCCGGCAAATGCCGACCGGTTTATTGGTTGTGTTTTACAGGCACCGCCCCAAACCCAGCACGACCCCGCTATTTGCCCAGCGTCCGCTTGTTCTTGCGGTAGGTGAACACCGCCAAAATGCGCATCAGCGAGATCATCTGCTGGTAGCCGATGTTCTCCAGCAGCGAGTAGAAGGACAATACGCGCAGCTGCCCCGGCGAGGGATAGCGCTTCACCATGTCCTCCTCCAGTATCAGCGAGCCCACCCCCAGCACAATGCCGTAGAGGATGGCGATGGCGAAAAAGGTAAGCATGAAGCGCAGGCTCACAATGCCCAGCGCAAAGCACACAGGCACCGCGATGTAGCCCATGAGGTCGAGGAAGGGGCCGATCACCTCGAACAGCCAGTAATACGGGAAGGCCAGCAGGCCGATGCGCTTGTACTTGGGGTTCAG
>JBFXKS010000126.1:0-5796 GCA_050173515.1 Oscillospiraceae bacterium
GCAGTCGGCCTCGCACTTCGGCGAGTACTCGGTGTTCTCAAAGCTGGTGCTGGCGCTGAACATGCTGGTGGGCCGGCTGGAGATATTCCCCATTTTGCTGCTGTTCACACCCACCGCCTGGCGGCGGAAAAGTTAGGCTCATATCGATTTAGAGACAAGGCGGACACACAATGAACTACAAAATCGTGGCAAAATACCTGGCCTACCTGGTGCTGGTGGAGGCCGTTTTCATGCTGCCCAGCACGGCGGTGGGCCTTATCTACGGCGAGTATCACGCCGCGCTGTGCCTGCTGGTCACCGCGGGCGTCTGCGCGGTGGTGGGCCTTGCGCTGCGGCTGGCCGGGCGCGGCGCGCGCGCCAGCTTTTATGCGCGCGAGGGCTTTGTGGTGGCGGGCCTGGGCTGGCTGATGGTGAGCCTGCTGGGCGCGCTGCCCTTTGTCATCAGCGGCGAGATCCCCAACTACTTCGACGCCTTTTTCGAGTCGGCCTCCGGTTTCACCACCACCGGGGCCTCGGTGCTGGCCAACGTGGAGGCGCTGAGCCATGCGATGCTCTTCTGGCGCAGCTTCACGCACTGGCTGGGCGGCATCGGCGTGCTGGCCTTCATTCTGGCGGTGGTGCGCGCCGGCAGCAGCAGCGGCTTTGGCCTGCACCTGCTGCGCGCCGAAACACCCGGCCCGCAGGTGGGCAAGATAGCGCCCAAGATGCGCGAGAGCGCGCGGCTGCTGCTGCTGGTGTACGGGGCGCTGTCGGCGGTGAATTTGGCGCTGCTTTTGGTGGGCGGCATGCCGCTATTCGACGCCTTCTGCACCATGTTTGGCACGGCGGGCACCGGCGGCTTCGGCATCAAAAACGACAGCATGGCCTCCTACTCGCCCTATCTGCAAACGGTGACCACCGTGTTCATGGCGCTGTTTGGGGTGAACTTCGCGCTGTACTACCTGGTGGTGCGGCGGCAGTGGCGCGCGGCGCTGAGGGATGAAGAGCTGCGGCTCTATGTGGGCATCATGCTGGGGGCCATCGCGCTCATCACCATTTCGGTGGCCGCCTCGGGCCAGCTGCCGTGGGGCCAAAGCCTGCACCACAGCGCCTTCACCGTCAGCTCCATCATGACCACCACCGGTTTTGCCACCGTGGATTTTGACTTGTGGCCGCAGTTTGCCCGGGCCATCATTCTGCTGCTGATGGTCATAGGGGCCATGGCCGGGTCCACCGGCGGCGGTTTCAAGATAGCCCGCATCCTCATTTTGTTCAAGAGCCTGCGGGCCGGGGTGCACCGGCTGCTGCACCCGCACAGCGTGAAAACGGTGCGCATCAACGGCCGCACCATCGACGATGAGGTGCTGGGCCGCACCTACATGTACCTGCTGCTGTACTGGGTGGTCATCCTTGCGGTGTTCACCCTGCTGGCGCTGCAGGGCCTGCCCATCGAGGAGAACCTGTCGGCCACGCTGTCCTGCTTCAACAACATCGGCCCGGGGCTGGGGCTGGTGGGCCCCACGGCCAACTACGGCATCTACTCCAGCGCTGCCAAGCTGCTACTCACCATCACCATGCTGCTGGGCCGGCTGGAGATATTCCCCTTGCTTTTGCTGGCCACGCCGGCCACCTGGCGCCGAAAAAGCTGAACGCGATGAAATGGAAAAAGCCCGGCGGGGTCGTGGTCTCCCGCCGGGCATTTTTGTTATGTGATGCTATGGCGTGTCGGGCGCTTCGTGCACCAGGTATGGCTGGAACAGGTGGGCTTTGGCCACCTCCACGGTGCCCTCGTAGTACACGCCCGTCTCGCGGAAGTCCTCGCGCGCCACCGAGCCGTGGCTGCGCAGCACGTCGGCCAGCGCCAGTTGGCTGTAGGGCAGCAGCACCTGCACCGGGCACATGCGCCCGCCCAGCGCCGCAGAGATCGCCTGCTGCAAGGCCGGCAGCCCCTGCCCGGTGTGGGCGCTCACGGCCAGCGCGTCGGCGGCGAACGGCACAAAGCCGGGCACCTTGTCACATTTGTTGTACACCACCAGCCGCGGCGTGGCCCCGCCAATGCCCAGCTCGTCCAGCACGGCGTTCGTCACGGCCAGCTGGTCCTGGCTGTCCGGGTCGGCGGCGTCGCACACCAGCAATAGCAGGTCGGCATATTTGGCCTCTTCCAGCGTGCTTTTAAAGGCCTCCACCAGGTTGTGCGGCAGCCGGGACACAAAGCCCACCGTGTCCACCAGCACGCACACCAGGCCGTCGGGCAGCACCAGGCGCCGCGCGGTGGGGTCCAGCGTGGCAAACAGCATGTCCGCCGCGCCGATGTCGCTGCCGGTGAGCGCGTTCACCAGGCTGGATTTGCCCACGTTGGTGTAACCCACCAGCGCCACCATGGGCACGCCGCTTTTTCCGCGGCTGCGGCGGGTCTCGCCCCGGCGCTTTTCCAGCGCGTCCAGGCGCTTTTTCAGCACGGCGATGCGGCTGCGGATGTAGCGGCGGTCGTACTCCAGCATGGTCTCGCCGCCACCGCGCCGCGCCCCGCCACCGCCGCCACCGCCGCCACCCTGGCGGGACAGCGCCGTGCCCAGCCCGGCAAGCCGCGGCAGGCGGTACTCCAGCGTGGCCAGCTCCGTCTGCACCTTGCCCTCGCGCGAGGTGGCCCGGCTGCGGAATATCTGCAAAATCAGCATGGTGCGGTCCAGCACGGCGATCTTCAGCCGGCTTTCAAGGTTGCGCAGCTGGCTGCCGGACAGCTCGCCGTCGAACACCGCCACCTGCGCGCCCAAGTTGTGCGCCAAAAGCTGGGCCTCGGCCAGCCGCCCGGCGCCCAGCACGGTGGCAGGGTCGGGCGCGGTGCGCTTTTGCAGCACCTCGGCCACCGGCTCGAGGCCATCGGCCTCGGCCAGCGCGGCCAGCTCCGCCATGCTGCGCTCGGCGTCGTAGCGGCCCAGGTCCACCCCCAAAAGCAGTGCCTTTTGTGGGGCGTCCGGCGCCGGCGCCTGTGGCTGCGGCTCGGGCGTCTCGTCCTCTGAAAACGCGATCAGTTTTTCGTCTTCGCTCATTCAGTCTCCTGTTTGTTGAAGTGATAATGCCTGGCGGCCACGGCGGTGCCGTCCTGCTTGTGGTACACGCCGTCGTGGTGGAACACGAAACCCGCCTTCTCCATCACACGGCCGGAGGCGGGGTTCTGCGCGGCGTGGCAGCACACCAGGTGCTCGATGTCCGTCTCGTGCAAAAAATAGTCCATCACGGCCTGCAGGGCCTCGGTGGTGTAACCCTGGCCCCAAAAGGCGCGGCCGATGCAGTAGCCCGGCGAAAAAAGCCCGGCGTCGTCGGCCTCCTGCCCCGGCAAAATGCCGATGGAGCCCATCAGCACGCCGTCGGCCTTGCGCACGATGGCCCAGTGGTAATAGTCTGGCTGGTCGTAGGACGCCTGCCACTGGCGCAAGATGTCTTGGGTTTCGGCGGCGCTCTGGTGCGGCTCCCAGCGCATCCAGCGGGTCACCTCGGCGTCGTTTGCCCAGTTGGCATACATGGCCGGGGCGTCCTGCACGGTGAAGCGCCGCAGGCGCAGCCGCTCTGTCTCCAGCTCTTTGGTGCCCGCATGTCGCATTGATAAACCCCCTTGATTACGGCTGATACAGCGCCATCGGCACGCCCTGCCGGGCGTTGTCGGCCACCTCCAGCAGCGCCGTGGTCTCGTCTTTGGGCAGCATGGCCCGCAAATTGCCCAGCAGGCTGCCCAGCGGGGTCTTGCGCGAGAAGTTCGGGTAGGACGGCGCATAGCCGGTGTCCTCTTCAAAGGCGGCCAAGGCGCTGTCCCAGTCGCCCAGCTCGTCCACCAGGCCCAGCGCCAGCGCCTGCCGCCCGGTGTAGGGCCGCCCGTCTGAAAGCTCCAGCACGGTTTCCATCGGCATGCCGCGCCCCTTGGCCACCACCTCGGTGAAGCGGGCGTAGTTCTCGTCCACGATGCTCTGGTACACGGCGCGCTGCCCCTCGGTGATGGCGGTGCCGGAGATGCCGATGCCCTTGTTGTCGCCCGAGCGGATGAGCACGGTTTCCACGCCCAGCTTCTCGTACAGCTCGCTGCTGTCTGTGAGCGAGATATACACGCCGATGGAGCCGGTGGAGGTGTTCACGTTGGCGATGAGGCGGTCGGCCGCGGCGCAGATGTAGTACCCGCCCGAGGCGCAGCTGTTGGCCATGTAGGCCCAGATGGGCCGGCCGGTCTGCTCCTTGTAGTCCATCAGCGCGGTGTACACCTCTTCGCTCTCGTACACGCCGCCGCCCGGGGTGTTCATCTTCAGCAAAATGCCGCGGTTGCCCTCGCTCTCGGCCAGCTTTTTGATATAGGCCAATGTCTCGGCGTACTGGTAGCTGCCCTCGTTCATGCCGAAGGAGCCGGCGCCGGTGTTCTGGATGGTGCCGCTGATGCCGATGACGGCGAAGGTGTCGTCCCACACGGCATTGTTGTAGCTGCTGGAGTTGAAGAAAGCGGCCAGAAAGCTGAACAGCCCGGCCAAAATGAGCAACACCAGCACGGCCACCACCAGCCGCGCGGTGCTGGTGGCGGCAAAGGCGGCGGCAAAATAGGGCGTGCTGCGGCCACGGGCCCGGCGCGGGCGCTCGTCCTCGGGCGGCTCTTTGAAGCCATCGGTCGGAAAGGCGTCCTCGGGCGCATCCGGCGTGCCCGCCATGGGCAGCGGGCGCTTGTCGTCGGCCGGATGATCCGGGGTGTTTTGGGCGTCAACGCCGGGGCGTTTGGAAAACATAGGGCGCACTCCTTTCAGTTCTCGGGCTCGGGGGCTGCCTCGGGCCCGGGCGGGTCTTCAGGCGGCATGTCGATGGGCCGGGCGCTCTCGCGCACAAAGCCCGCGCCGCGCACCACCCGGGGCGGCTGGGTGCCGCCGGCCGCATAGCGGCGCAGCAGCACGATGGAGACAAAATAGCCCACCAGCAGGGCGATGAGGCAAAACAGCATCTCGCGCACCACGGTGGTGATGTTGTGGGTGCTGAAGTAGGACGCGATGCTGACGGAAAAGCCGATGTTGTGCCCCAGGTTGTGGGACAAGACCAGCCAGTACCACACCTGCTCCAACGCAAAGGCGGCCACCAGCGAGGCCAGCAGCACCGACACGCCCGCAATGGCCCGGCTGGCCTTGCCGCGCAGCAGCCGGTACACCATGGCGCTCAAAATGGGGATGAACACATACAGCGCCCAGTGGATCTGCCCGCGGGAGAGCGCGATGGCCCAGTTTGGCAAGGCGCCGATGAAGGCGCCCAGCAGCGCGCCCAAAATGCCGGTGAACACATTGCCCTTCACCTTTTGGGGCAGGGTGTAGTCGTTTTCGGGCAGCCGCAGCCGCGCGGAAAGGCAGGCGGCGTGGGTCTTGCGGTAGGCGCCGTCCAGGCAGGCATAGCGGTCGCACCGCGCCTGCCCGCACAGCGGGCAGGCCTCGGGGGTGTGCAGGCCGCCGGCGGCAGCGGCGTCCTGCGCCTGGGCCAGCAGCCCGTGGATGCCCGCCTTGGCATAGAAGTCGCTGGGCGGTGTGAAGGTGGCCACCAGCACACTGCCATCGCCGGCGGCATCCGCCTCGCTTTGCCAGCGCAGGTGGGGCGCTTCGCGCTCTTTTAAAAAGGCCAGCGCCGGTTTGGCGGCGCCGTCCAGCACAAAGCGGAACACGAACTGCTGCTTGCCCTCGGCCTTGCCCACCAGCTCGGCGCTGTAGGGCAGGGCGCCGGCCACGCCAAAGGCCGTGCGGCCAATGCTGTGGCAGCCGAAGCCGGCCATCAGTTCCTCAAAATACAACGGGGTCAGTGTGTTGGCCT
>JBFXKS010000127.1:0-5671 GCA_050173515.1 Oscillospiraceae bacterium
GCCACACAATTATCACAGGCAAATCCCTTGCATGTTGGCCGGGGTTTAGATATAATGACTTAAGCATAGATAAATAGGGGAGGAACAACCATGCTTTTTGCTTTGTTGGGGACGGAAAGTACCGCCTCCAGTACCGTTCCATTGATAGCCATGCTCGCCGTTATGGGCGTTGCCGTCTATTTCTTGATGATCCGTCCGCAGAAAAAAAAGGAAAAAGAGTCTACCCAGCTTCGTAACTCCATCGAGATCGGGGACGAGGTCACCACCATCGGCGGCATCGTCGGCCGGGTGGTCAGCATCAAGGAAGACACCTTTGTCATCGAAACGGCCGGCGAGCGCTCCCGCATGCGGTTCAAACGCTGGGCTATCCAGGAGGTTGGCAAGCTGAACCTTGGCGGCGAGCCAGAGCCCGCCACCAAAACCGAGAAGCCCAAAAAGGAAAAAAGCAAAGACGAATAGTGCTGGAGGTATGGACATGCAACACATCAAAACAATCAACGGGGCCAACCTGAAGCAATCCGCCTGCGAGGGCGGCTGCGGCGAATGCCAGACGTCCTGCCAGTCCGCCTGCAAAACATCCTGCACGGTGGCCAACCAAAAGTGCGAGCAAAAGCAGGAAAAGTAGCATTTTCCCGTCATTTCATGGAGGCAAGGCGCACCAAAACGCGCTTTGCCTCTGTTGTTTGTTGAAGAGGTGACCCATGATCCACCTGTTTGAACGTGCCGGTCTTTTCATCGCGCTCGATGTGGGCAGCGGCGCCGTGCACCTGCTGGACCCGCTGGCCTACCAGCTGTTGCAGGCCCTGGGTGAGGCGGCATTGCGCGAAAAGGACGCCACGCAGCTTCCCGAGGCGATATCGGAGAGATATTCACAAAACGAGATAGACGAATGCCTTGACGAATTGTCATCTTTGCTTGAAAACGGCTTGCTCTACACGCCCGACCAATACGGTGAATTCGCCCCGGAGCTTGGCCCTGCGCCGGTCAAGGCGCTCTGCCTGCACATCGCGCACGACTGCAACCTGCGCTGCCGGTACTGTTTTGCATCCACCGGCGGGTTCGGCGGCCAGCGCAAGCTGATGCCGTTCGACGTGGCAAAAAAGGCCATCGACCTGTTGGTGCGCCTCAGCGGCAGCCGCCGCAACCTGGAGGTCGACTTTTTTGGCGGCGAGCCCCTCATGAACTTCGAGGTAGTGCGGCAAACGGTCGCCTATGCCAAAAGCATTCAGGACGCCCAGAACAAGCAGTTCCGCTTCACGCTCACCACCAATGGTATCGCGCTAAACGACGATAACATACGGTTTATCAACGAAGAGATGGGCAATGTGGTGCTTTCGCTGGACGGCCGGCAAGCGGTGAACGACCGCATGCGCCCAAAGCCCGACGGCAGCGGCTCTTATGCGCACATCGTGCCCAACTACCAGAAATTGCTGGCCACCCGCGGCGGCAAAGAATACTATGTGCGCGGCACCTACACCTGCCACAACCTGGATTTTGACGCCGATGTGCTGGCGCTGTATGAGCTTGGCTTCGGCCAGCTCTCGGTGGAGCCGGTGGTCGGCCCTGAAACCGACAGTTACGCCATCCGCGAGGCCGACATCCCCAAGATAAAGGCGGCCTACACCCGCCTGATGGATGAATTGATAACACGGCGGAGAGCGAGCAGGGGAGACTTCAATTTCTTCCACTTCATGCTCGATCTTGAAAACGGCCCCTGTGCCATCAAGCGCCTGAAAGGCTGTGGCAGCGGGAACGAGTATCTTGCCGTCACGCCCGACGGCGAGCTCTATCCCTGCCACCAGTTCGTTGGCAACAGTGGCTTCTTGATGGGCACGGTGGACGCCGGGATCACCAGAGACGACTTGAAAGAAACCTTCGCCAAAGCCAACCTGCTGAACAAACCCACCTGCCAGGACTGCTGGGCAAAGTATTTTTGCAGCGGCGGCTGCAATGCCAATAACTTTGCATTCTCAGGCTCTATCTATTCGCCGCACCCGCTCTCCTGCCAGCTGGAAAAGATACGTTTAGAATGTGCGCTGGCATTGAATGCAGCAGTGACTGATTAAAATGCGCATCAACATCTAATAAAAGTGTTAAGCACAAATGCTTAACACTTTTATTATTTCGTACCATCGACATATATTTTGCAATAGGCTCTCTGCTGTAAAACAGCCCCAATAGCATACGTTTTCATCATTTTTCAATAGCTTATCAACGGTTTCAACAAGGTTTTCAACACGGGGCTGCGCTGTCTTATTTCATTACTTTTCCTGTTTTTCATCTTTGTTTCCGCCCATCACATTGGCCAAGGGCGAGGCCTGCGCCGCCTGGCGCAGCTGTGCCGACTCCAGATGTGTGTAGATCTCCGTGGTGGCCACATTCACATGCCCCAGCATCTCTTTGATAGATAGCAAGTCCACGTGCCCGTGCTGGTACATCAGCGTGGCGGCCGTGTGGCGCAGCTTGTGCACGGAGTAACCCCGGCCATCCAGCCCAGCCGCCTGAAAGCATGCCTGGATGATCTGCTGAACGCGCCGGGCCGAAAGGCGTTTGCCGGTTTTCCGGGATACGAACAAGGCTTTTTCAGCTTTGATATTTTGTATTTTAGAGCGTTCATTCATCATATTTTCTATTGCTTGCAGGCAGGCGGCATTCAGGTAGACCATGCGCTCTTTGTTGCCTTTTCCCACAAGGCGCAGCGTGTCGTCTTTCACATCGGTAACATTGATCGTCACCAGCTCTGCTAGGCGCATGCCACAGTTTAAAAACAACATAACCATGCAATAATCACGCTCATAAAAGTCGCTTTGTATATTATTTAACAAACTCAGGCTTTCATCCAAAGACAAATACTTCGGCAGGCGCTTTTTTTGCACCGGCATTTCGAAATCATCCACGGGGTTTTGCGCCAATTGGCCTGTTTTTCCCGTTAGATATTTGAAGAAACCCTTCAGGCTGGAGAGCTTGCGTGCACGTGTTGCCGCGGAATTATTGCGTTCGCGCGTCGTGTAATAGAGATAGTCATAGATATCCGCCTTGGTGATTTGCCTGACGAACTCCAGGTCGACGTGCGTGATATCGATTTTCTCAAACGCAACGTCAGCTGAAACCAGCCCACGGTGCAACACCATATATTTAAAGAAAGTGCGCAGATCGATATAGTAGCCGTTGACAGAGCGCGGAGAGAGCCCGCGTATCGTCTCAGAGTAGCTCAAATACTCGATCACCAGCGGCGGGCAATCATCGTAGGCGCCGTGCCGCTTGGGGTTGGCCGCATCGATGTAGGTGCTCATCTGCACAGCTCCTTTCAATAAAAGTGGCATTTTCGCTCACTATATTTCGCTAAATTCTTATTTAGCGAAAATGCTCTAATCTCTTTATACCTTATTCCTTGCGCTTTGTCAAGCGTAAAATGCCAAAAACCCACCAGCGTCCTTTCCTGCTGGTGGGTTTTGCACATAACCAATGCGCGTGGTTGCCTTTATAACTGCTCGATGGCATCCTTGATATAGCGCACGCCCACCACTTCCAGTGTTTGGAAAGCATTTTTGTCCAGCGTGCGCAGGCTGTGCTGTGGCACCAGTGCCTTTTTGAAGCCGATGCGCTGTGCCTCGCGCAGGCGCGCGTCCAGCCCGGACACGCTGCGCACCTCGCCGCCCAGCCCAACCTCCCCTATCGCCAGCAAATTCTCGGAGATAGGCTTGTCCAACAAACTGGACACAACGGCCAGGCACAGCGGCAGGTCACAGGCCGTCTCATTTAAATCCAGCCCGCCCACCACATTGATATAAATATCCAGATTTCCCAAGAAAAACCCGGCGCGCTTCTCCAGCACGGCCAGCAGAAGGTTCGCGCGGCTCACATCAAAGCCGGAGCTCGCGCGGCGCGGCGTGCCAAAGCCGGTCTTTGTGGCCAGCGCCTGAATGTCTGCCATGAACGGGCGCGTGCCCTCCATGATGCAGCCCACGCAGTTGCCGCTCACGCCCACAGGCCGGCCCTCCAGCATCATCTCCGAGGGGTTCTCGATGGGCACAAGGCCGCGTCCGGTCATGTCGAACATGCCGATCTCATTCGTGGAGCCATAGCGGTTTTTCGCCGCGCGCAATATCCGATATGGCAAGGTGCGGTCGCCTTCAAAATACAGCACAGTATCGACAATATGCTCCATCACTTTGGGGCCGGCAATGGCGCCGTCCTTGTTCACGTGCCCCACGATGAACACGGGGATCTCCAGCGCCTTGGCCGTCGCCATCAGCTGGGCGGTGCATTCCTTCACCTGAGAGACGCTGCCCGGCGCGCTGGTGAGCGCGGGCGAATACATGGTCTGGATCGAATCGATGACCACAAACCCCGGCCTGTCCTTTTCTATCAGTGCCAGCACCTCGTCGATGTCGCTCTCCGCCGCCACAAACACCTGTGCCTCGGGCAGGGCCAGGCGCTTGGAACGCAGCTTGATCTGCCGCACGCTCTCCTCACCGGTCACATACAGCACCTTTTTTTCCTTTGCCACTGCGCTGCTCACCTGCAACAGCATGGTGGACTTCCCCGCCCCGGGTTCCCCGCCCAGCAGCACCACGCTGCCCAACACGATGCCGCCGCCCAGCACACGGTCCAGCTCCTGTATGCCAGAGACAATGCGGCTTTGCTGTTCGGTTGTGTCTATTTGTGCCAGCGGGCGCACCTCGGCAGCCCTGTGGGTCGCGCTGCGTCCGCCTTTTCCGGCCGTCTTCGCCGCCGGGCCGCTGCGCTCGGCCACCACGTCTTCCACAAGCGTGTTCCACTCGCCGCAAGACGGGCAGCGCCCCAGCCAGCGCGGCGTTTCTTCTCCACAGCTTGTGCACACATATATCGTCCTCAGCTTTTCTTTCATGTGGTTACGGCCTTTCTCTTGCGTTTCATCTCTCCTCCATTGTCTGCTATCGCAGCCCGCTTGTCAACGCTTTGTCAACAAAAAACTCATCCCTGCAAACCTTGGTGCAGGGATGAGCGCTTCAAAGCGCTGGCCGCGCTTTTGTGGAGGTGCCGGGCAGATTTGAACTGCCGAATACGGGTTTTGCAGACCCGGGCCTTACCACTTGGCGACGGCACCGTATCTGCCCGCCTTTGGCGGGCACAGGATGGAGCGGCTTACGAGGCTCGAACTCGCTACCTCCACCTTGGCAAGGTGGCGCTCTACCAGATGAGCTAAAGCCGCAAATGGTGCCTCCGGTCGGAATCGAACCAACGACACGCGGATTTTCAGTCCGCTGCTCTACCAACTGAGCTACAGAGGCATTTAATGGCATTCACATGCCAGAAAACACAAAAATGGCGACCCGGATGGGGCTCGAACCCACGACCTCCAGCGTGACAGGCTGGCGTTCTAACCAAACTGAACTACCGGGCCAGATTTAACCAAGTGGTGGGAACAACAGGGCTCGAACCTGTGACCCCTTGCTTGTAAGGCAAGTGCTCTCCCAGCTGAGCTATGCTCCCCAAAAACCGGCCCCATGATGATACCACGGCACAGAAGGTCTTGTCAAGCAGGCACGCTTGCGGCCATGGCATGGGCAAAATGCCGGAGCAAAGACAAAAAATGGAGCGGCTTACGAGGCTCGAACTCGCTACCTCCACCTTGGCAAGGTGGCGCTCTACCAGATGAGCTAAAGCCGCAAAATCGCTGCGCCAAAAC
>JBFXKS010000128.1:0-5571 GCA_050173515.1 Oscillospiraceae bacterium
CCTGTGGTTTCCCGGCTCACACAAGCCCTCGCTTTTTCAGGAAGGATTTGCGGTAAAAGCTTTGCACACCGTGCTTTTCCAGCAGCTCATAGTGCAGCGCCGTGGGGTAGCCCTTGTGCTGCGCCAAAGCGTACTGCGGGTAGGCCTTGTCCAGCTGCAGCATCACGCGGTCACGCGTCACTTTGTCCAGTATGGACGCCGCGGCAATGCTGGCCGACGTCGCGTCGCCTTTGGTGACGGCCAGGCTGGCATAGCGCCAATGCGGGCAGCGGTTGCCATCTACCAGCACCAGGTCCGGCTCAAGGCCCAGGCCGTCCACCGCCTGCTGCATACCCAGCATCGTCGCCTGCAATATGTTCAGCCGGTCTATCTCTTCGGGCGGCACCAGCACCACGTTCCACGCCAGCGCCCGCCGGGTGATCTCCTCGTACAGCGCCTCGCGCTTTGCCTCGCTCAGCTTTTTTGAGTCATCCAGGCCCTCTATCCGCTCGGCTGCA
The DNA here is from genome assembly GCA_050173515.1 of Oscillospiraceae bacterium. GTDB lineage: Bacteria > Bacillota > Clostridia > Oscillospirales > Ruminococcaceae > JAAYCI01. The sequence goes on from JBFXKS010000128.1 coordinate 498, forward strand.
TCCAGCACCACAGCGCCCACGCTCACCGGGCCACACAGCGGGCCCCTGCCCGCCTCGTCCACGCCACACAACAGCGGCGCGGTTTCCCGCTGCGCCGCATCATAGGTGTGCAGGTGCTCAAGGTCGCGTTTTGCTCTCGCCATTATGCGTTGTCTCCCGGCCTCTCCAGCGACACGCGGCCCAGCCGCCCGTCGCGAAACTCATCCAGCACCACGATGCCCGCCCGCTGCAGGTCCACTTCGCCGCCCGAGATCAGCATACCGCGGTTCTTCCCCACGGCCGCCAGCAATTCCCAGCCATCTGTCATGGCCAGCTGGGGCTCTTTCAGTTTGAAGCGCTGCTGCAGGCGGTGGGCATAGGGGCCCACCAGCTGTGCCAGCAGCCCGGCCGCCATCTCCTCGGTGTCCAGCAGCTTGTCCGGTATCGAGCCGATCAGCGCCAGGTTCACCGCCGTCTGCACGTCGTCGAAGCGCTTCCACAAAACGCCCGGCATGTCCATCAGCTCGTAGCTGCCGGCGCTTATCCACTGCTCGCCGCGCGTCACGCCCGGGCGGTCGGCCGCCTTTGCGCGCGCGGCGCCCACCCAGTTGTTGATGAAGGTAGACTTGCCCGCATTCGGGATACCGGTCACCATCAGGCGCGTTTTTGCGCCCTGCATGCCCTTGTCGCGCCGGCGCTGGAACAGCGCCTCCAGCGCCTCTTCCATCTTGGCGCGTGCGCGCTGCGCCGAGCCTTTCTCCTTGCTGTTCAGCGCCACGCAGCCCGCGCCGTCCCCGGCAAAATAGCGCAGCCAGGCCTTGGTGGTGCCCTCGTCTGCCAAGTCCGCCTTGTTCAGCACATACAGCCGCGGTTTTGCGCCATAGATTTTCTGCAATTCGGGGTTCAGGCTGGCATGCGGCACCCGTGCGTCCAATATCTGCACCACACCGTCCACCAGCGCCATCTTTTCCTGCGCGCGCCGCAGCGTGCGCATCATGTGCCCCGGAAACCAGTGTACGGCCGTTCCGCCCACGCTCTCCATGCTCATTCCACCAGCCCGAACTGCCCCACCGGGAAGATGCGCAAAAACACCTTGCCTAGGATGTCGCGTTCGTCGATGAACCCGATGTCGGTGTGGCGGCTGTCGATGGAATAAAGCCGGTTGTCGCCCATCAAAAACAGATGCCCCTGGGGCACCACCAGCGGGAACTCCACATCGTAGGCACGGGTGGTGGGGTCGTTGATATACGGCTCGTCCAGCGCCACGCCGTTCACAAACACGTCCCCGGTGTTGAAGTTGATGTCCACCGCGTCGCCCGGCATGCCGATCACCCGCTTCACCAGCGGCGCGCCATAGTTGGTGTATCCGTCCACCACCACGATGTCGCCGCGCTGTGGCGCATAGGCCACGCTGCGTATCAGCAGCTGTTCATTGTCCAACAGGGTAGGCACCATCGACGAACCGTCCACGTTCACCGTGCGCACAAAGAACAACAACACCACCAGCACGATGGAAAGGGCGAAAATCAGCGCGTCGAACCATTCCAGCACCGACGTGTTCCGTTCCCTCTGTCTTTGCTCCACTGCAAGGCACCGCCCTTCTTTTGCTGTGCACATCATTATCCTATAAAAAAAGGGGACAATCAGCATTGTCCCCGCTTTTGGCTACAGTTTTTGTTTCACCTTGGCCGCCTTACCGGTGCGCTGACGCAAGTAGTACAGTTTCGCGCGGCGCACTTTGCCCTTGCGCACCACTTCCACCTTTTCCACAAACGGGGAGTGGATGGGGAACACGCGCTCCACGCCCACGCCGTAAGAAAACCGGCGCACGGTGAAGGTCTCCGAGATGCCGCCGTGCTTGCGGGCGATCACCGTGCCCTCGAACACCTGGATACGCTCCCGCTCGCCCTCTTTTATCCGCACCGACACCCGCACGGTGTCGCCAATGTGGAACTGGGGCAATTCCTGTTTCAAGGAGCTGTCTGAAATAAGCTTGAGTGGGTCCATTGTTGGCAATTCCTCCATTTTTTCTTAGACATTCATACACGGGAACCACCGCCAGAGGACTGTCCGATTCATGCTGATGCATTCATCCTGCCGGGGGTTCCGGCAGACACCAACGCCAAAATATCATAGCACACTCCACCCTGCTTTTCAAGGGCTTTTGGCCAAAAAGCGCGGAAAGTTTCATGCCCTTGCTTTTTCAGCGCGCCAGGCACACACAGCCGGCATTGCGCACGGTGAGCACATGGGCCGAGTCTGGCCCGAATGCCCCGTTTAGCAGGGCGCAGTATTTCTCCAACAAATCGAACGGCACGAAGGCCTGGATGGTGCCGGCAAAGCCCCCGCCCTGCAAGCGCCAGGCGCCCTTGCCATCCAGCACCGTCTGCGAAAGCGCCAGCCCCACGGGCACGCCCTGCTCCTGTGGGTGTTTCAGGCTGTAGGCGTTCTGGTTGTACTCGAACGAGGAGTGCCCGCCCGCCACCACCAGGCGCAGAAAGGCGGCCATGTCCTCTTTCTCAAGACTTTTCGCCAAGGCTTTTGCGCGTTCACACTCGCTGTAAAAATGGATGGCGCGCAGCACGGCCCGGTCTCCCACGGCTGTGCGCACCGCCGGTATCGCGCCCAGGAACGTAGAAAACGGCACTTCGCGCAGCACCGCCTTGCCAAAATGGGCCGCCACGCGCTCCATGTCGGTGCGCACAGCCGCATAGTCGTCCGTCAGGTTTGCATGGCTGCCCTTTGTGTCGGTGATCACCAGCGCCAGCTGATGCCTGGCCAGCTCCAGCGGTATTTTATCCACCACAGGCGCCGCGGGGTCTTTCAAATCGATGGTCATCACGCCGCCCACGGCACAGGCGGTCTGGTCCATCAGGCCGGAGGGCTTGCCGAAAAAAACATTCTCCGCGTACTGCCCCATCATGCCCAGCTGCACTGCGCTGAAACGGCCTTTATTGTAAACCTCGTTCAGCACACAGCCGATGCACACCTCGAAGGCGGCCGAGCTGGAAAGCCCACTGCCTTTCAGCACATCCGAGTCGGTGTAGGCGTCAAAGCCGCCAATTTCGCCGCCCCGTGCTTTCATGGCGGCGGCCACCCCGCGAATCAACGCGCTGGATTTGCCAAATTCGCCGGCATCCGCTTCCAGCGCATCCAGCGCCACCTCGTCCACGCCGGCAAAGCCATGGGACTTCACCCGGATCATCGCATCATCGCGCTTCGCCACCACCGCAATGATGTCGAGGTCCACCGCGGCCGCCATCACGATGCCATGGTTGTGGTCGGTGTGGTTGCCGCCTATCTCGGTGCGCCCGGGCGTGGAAAACAGCGCAAGCTCGCGCCCGGCGCCAAACGCCGCCTCGAACTGATAGATCGCATCGATATATCGGTTGCGTTGCGCTGCCAGGCGCTGGCCGTCCTCGCCATACAGCGCGCGCAATGCGTCGTCGTGTTGCCCTTCGCGCAGCTGCCGTATCAGTGTCTGTGCTCGTGTCACGCGCATCACCTCTTGCCTTTCATTATATCCCTGTACCTGCGGGTCTGTAAAGCGCCGTTGTCGCCGCACCATTATGGATTTTTGACGCCATCTCTGCTATAATTGCCCTGAATAAGCCATTAATTGAAAACCTCGGGGGAAAAGCCGTTGCCGCTGCATAAAAACCAGCTCATCCCGCTCACCATCACCGCGCTGTCCAGCGACGGCAACGGCGTGGGCCGCCATGAGGGGCAGGTGGTGTTTGTGCCCCACGCCGCCGTGGGCGACGTGCTTTCCGTGCGCGTGGTGAAGCCCGCCAAACGTCTGGCCTACGGCAAAATCGAGCAGGTCGTCACGCCCGGGCCGGGGCGTGTGCCGCCGGACTGCCCCGCCAGCACCCAATGTGGCGGCTGCAGCTTTCGCCACTTGAGCTATGCGGCAGAGCTTGCCGCGAAGCAGTCTTTCGTGCAGGACGCCCTCGTGCGCATCGGCCAGCTGGATGTTCCCGTTTTGCCGCCCATCCCGTCGCCCCTGCAAAACCGCTATCGCAACAAGGTGCAGTACCCCGTTACCACAGACGCTCAGGGCCGCCTTGCCTACGGTTTTTTTGCCCCGCGCAGCCACCGGGTGGTGCCCTGCTGCGGCTGCCTGCTGCAGCCGGCCCACCTGAACCAGATAGCAGCCCGGCTGGCCGCCCTGCTGGGCCAAGCCGGCGCGTTGCCCTACAACGAGGCCACCCATAAAGGCCAGGTGCGCCACCTCTACCTGCGCCAAAGCACCCACAGTGGCGAGGTGTTCGTCTGTGTGGTGGCCACGCGCCTACCGCTGCCCGGCGCCGACGCCCTGGTCGAAGAACTTACAGCGGCTTTTCCACAGGTCAGCACGGTTCTTGTCAACCTGAACGCAAAACCCACCAACGTCATCTGCGGGCCGGAATCCGTTTCGCTCTTCGGCCCCGGCTTCATCCACGACACGCTGGCCGGCGTGCCTGTGCGCCTGGGGCCGCACAGCTTCTTTCAGGTGAACGCCCCGGCGGCGGAACAGCTCTTTGCCATCGTTCAAACGCTGGCAGACCCCATGCCAAACACCACCCTGCTGGACCTTTACTGCGGCACCGGTGTCATCGGGCTATCCATGGCCGCGCGCTGCAAAACCCTGCTCGGGGTCGATACCTCCGCCGAGGCCATTGAAAACGCGCGCTGGAGCGCCGAAGAAATGGGCCTGTCCAACACCCGCTTCCTCTGTGCCGACGCCGGCAGCGCCGCGGCGCGTTTTGCATTCGAGGGCCTGCGGCCCGACGTCATCACCGTGGACCCGCCCCGCAAAGGCCTGGACGAGGCCACGCGCCGGGCCATGCTGGCCATGGCGCCCGGGCGCATCGTCATGGTCAGCTGCAACCCCGCCACCCTCGCGCGGGACCTCGCCGTCTTCCATCAAAGCGGCTATAGCATCCGTCCCGTCCAGCCCATCGACCTGTTTCCCCGCACGCGCCATGTCGAGTGCGTTGTTTTGCTGCAACGCCGCGATGAGGTGTCGTTCACTAAAGGTTAACAAAGTCCTGCCAAAAAAGGAGGCTTTTTATGCAAGACGGTTTTATGAGGGTGGCCACAGCGTCCCCCG
>JBFXKS010000129.1:0-5548 GCA_050173515.1 Oscillospiraceae bacterium
GCGCTCAGCTGGAAAAGCAGCAATAAAAAGGTGGCCACGGTGGATAAAAACGGCCGTGTTACCGCCAAGAAGAAAGGAAAGGCCACCATCACGGTCACCGCCAAAAAAGGCAAGAAAAAGGCCACCTGCGTCATCACCGTGCGTTGAGGGCATGGCATAAGAAAAAGCCTTAAAAAGCAGCCGCTTTTTAAGGCTTTTTGCATGGTGTCGTTCAGGATGACAAGTTTCCATCTGGAACAAAAGGGGTTTGGGTCTACTGCTTTCTTTTGGTGCGCGAGCGGCGCACATAGCCTGTCACGGTGGCGAAGGCCACTTTCGCGCCGTTTTCGTCGGTCACCTCCACCTCGTACACGCAAATCTTGCCGCCGTCGCTCTTCATCACGGCCTTTGCGTCCAGGCGGCTGCCGGCCGCGGGCAGCAGGTAGTTGATGGTGCTGTTCACCGTCACCGTGCCCATGTGGCGCCCGTTGGCCGCCACGGCAAAGGTGAAGTCCGCCAGTGTGAAAATCAGCCCGCCCTGCACATAGCCCAATGCGTTGAAATGCGTTTTACGCAGTGCCACGGTGCACGTGGCCCACTCGCTGCCCAGCCCGGTGATCTCCACCCCCTGGTCCACCGCGAACTGGTCGTTCCCAAAATACACTTTCAGTTCTTCAATGCTTGCCACACTCGGTCTCCTTTTTATATTAAATTTGCATCATAGAATGAAATCAAAATTAATTTATATGTTGATACTGCCAAATTCCTTGTAACATACTACGCCGGCGAGGGGGTGCTGAGAGCCACTGCGATGGTGCCCAGCCCCTGCAGTTGCCGGTGCTCTGTGCCTGAAACGCTGAAACAGGATTTTGCACCTTTCGGGGGTTTATACGGCACAGGGCGCTGGAAAAAGGCGGGTCACGCCTCAAGAACCTGCTCAATGGCCAGTGCCACGCCGTCTTCGTCGCTGCACGGCACCACTGCGTCGGCCACCGCCAGCACCCGCGGGTCGGCGTTTTCCATGGCCACGCCATAGCCCGCCATCTCCACCATCTCCCGGTCGTTCAGCCCATCGCCCACGGCCATCACCTGCGCCGGCGCGATGCCCAGGCTCTCCGCCAGCGCCAGCAGCGCCCGGCCTTTGTTGGCGGTGGGGGTGTTCACCTCCAGGTTGCTTCCCAGCGAGGCCGTCAGCGTGCAGTCCCTGCGAAGGGCCAGCACATCCACCAGTTGCGCGCGTAGCTCGGGCTTTTCGAACACGATGGAAAATTTCTCCACTTTCTCGGCGCTTTGCACAAGGAAGGCCCGCAGGTCGTCCACGCGCTTCCGGGTGGCCATCAGGTACTCCACCAGCCCCACGGGGTACACTTCCTGCAGCGCCGCAAAGTCCAGCCCTTCTGTATAGGCCATGCCGTCCACAAAGGCCGACGCCGTGCGCACGCCCAGTGCCAGGCAGGCGTCCAGCACCTGCAGCGCCGTCTCTTTGTCGAAGCAGTCAGACAGCAGCACGGCGCCGTCGCTCAGGCGATACACCTTGGCCCCGTTCGAGGTCACGGCATAGCCCACCCCGGCGATGCCTAAAAACGCGTCGGGCAGGCCGCGAAACGCACGCCCGGTGGCCGGCAGAACCACCATTCCGGCCGCAATGGCCGCCTTGATGGCCGCTTGCACCCGGGGTGTCATCTGCTTTGTGCTGGTCAGCACGGTGTTATCCAAATCCAACCCAATCAGCCGAATGTCTCTCATCGAGGCCGTTCCCTTCGCATTTCATCACCGAAATATGATATAATTATAATAAAACATTAAAAATATATAACAAATCCTTTGCGTTCTTTCCGGTGTTTCGGTTTTAATAGAGCTCGGGGTCGTAGACGGCACGCTCGCCGCCCACAAACCGGGGCCTGCTGCGCGCGGCCGTCACAGGGGCCTGGCCGATGGCCGCCGGCTGCAGCTGGACCGGCACCACCACCGCCCGCATGTGCATGCCCATCAGCGTGCCGCCGATGTCCAGCCCGGCCACCGCCGAGACGCGCGCCACCGCCACGGGTTCGTCGCACAGCGCAAAGGCCGCCGTGGCAAAGCTGCCGCCGGCGTGGGGCTGGGGCACGGCGTTCACACGCTCCAGCCCGTGGCGCCGCATGGCGGCCCGCTCCACCACCAGCGCGCGCTCCAGGTGTTCGCAGCACTGTGCCGCCAAAAAAAGGCCCGCCTTTCGCAGCGGCGGCAGCAGCCCGGCCAGCAGCGCCGAGGCGATATCAGAGGAGGGCGCGGTGCCCAGCGTGTGGCCGGCCACCCGGCTGGTGGAGCAACCTACCACCACCAGCTCGCCCGGCTCGGCCCGTGCGGCCGCCAGCAGCGCTTCCATCGCCTTGCGCGCGGCTGCCTCGTACTGTTTGAGCTCATTCTGTGCCATGGGGTTCTTCCTTTCAATGGCTTTCAGGCAAACTTGAATGCAGTGCCAAGGGTGGTACTTTTGGAATTGGCACAAAAGTACTAAAAAGGGGGGGCGTAATACGAGCGATGGCTTGCGAAAATTGTAGGCTTTCGTGCAGGGCAATGTTCGTTCTTTTGGCAAAACCCAAAAGAACCAAAAGGTTTCCGGAACCTTGCGAGGGTTCCGGACCTCCGCACGCTAGATGTCGCACGGCCGGTGAAACAGACAACAGTACTGAATGCCATGTCTGTTTCACTGCCGGCCGTGCCATTTTGAATGAAGGGCATCGGTCTTATAGTCCTTGAGCGTTCTTCAAATGACCTGTGCCGCAAAAATTCCGAATGACGCAAAGTACTGTTTCGGAATTTTAGGCACAGAGTACCTCTAGCGTTTAGGGGTCCGGGGGAATCGCAACCCCCGGCCACCTTTTGTTACTTTTGGGTGGGTCCAAAAGTAAGGTCATCGCCCTGCGAAAAACGTGCAATTCTCGCAAGCTGCCGCGCTAGGCTACGCTTCTTCTGGCGCTCTACCGTTCAGGTGTGGTATACTGGTGGAAAACAAGCTGGAGAGGGGGCGGCGCCATGCGGCTGATCAGCTGGAACGTGAATGGCTTCCGCGCGGTGTTGAATAAAGGGTTCGGCGGCTTCTTCACGCAGTTGGATGCCGGCATTTTTGCCCTGCAGGAGACCAAGATGCAGCCGGGGCAGGCCAGCTTTGAGCCGGAGGGTTACTTCCAATACTGGAACAGCGCCCAGAAAAAGGGTTACTCCGGCACGGCCGTCTTTGCCAAAAGCGAGCCGCAAAACGTCACGTTCGGCATCGGCCTGCCCGAGCACGACACCGAGGGGCGGGCCATTACGCTGGAGTACCCGGATTTCTACTTCGTGAACGTCTACACCCCGAACGCCCAGCCGGAGCTGCGCCGCATTGGCTATCGCACGCGCTGGGAGGACGACCTGCGGGACTACCTGATGGAGCTGGACGCAAAAAAACCGGTGATATATTGTGGGGATTTGAACGTGGCCCACAATGAGATAGACCTGAAAAACCCCGGCAGCAACCGCGGCAACCCCGGCTTTTCAGACGAGGAGCGCGAGAAGATGACCCAGCTGCTGGCCAGTGGCTTCACCGACACCTTCCGCGCGCTGTACCCGGACAAGGCCGGCGCCTACACCTGGTGGAGCTACCGGGGCAACGCCCGGGCCAACAACACCGGCTGGCGCATCGACTACTTTATTGTATCCGACCGGCTGATGCCGCAGGTGGAGGACAGCCTGATCTACCCCGAGGTGATGGGCAGCGACCACTGCCCGGTGGGGCTGGAGGCGGAGCTGGCATTTTGATGAGATGGATGATTGAATAAAAGAGACAGAAAGGATGTGCAAAGGTATGGACCTGCCCGGGCAAATGTATTTTGAGGACATCAAGGAGGGTGACATCATCACCACGGTGGGGCGCACCATCACAGAGAGCGACATCGTGAACTTCGCGGGGATCACCAGCGACTACAACCTGATCCACACGAACGCAGAGTACGCCAAGAACTCCATTGCCGGCCAGCGCATCGCGCATGGGCTGCTCGTTCTGGCCATCTCGTCGGGCCTTTCCACCCGCACGCCCTATTTCACCGCTTTGAATGACGCGGTGACGGCCTTCACCGCCATCAAGGAGTACAAGTTCAGAAGGCCGGTGCTCATCGGGGACACCATCTACATGCGCATGGAGGTGGTGCAGACCATAGACGCCAAGCCCGAGAGCGACAGCGGCAAGGTGATCTTCCGCCGAGATGTACTGAACCAGCGCGACGAGGTGGTGCAAGAGGGCGTCACCGAGGTGCTGTATAAAAAGCGCGGAAGGTAGGCTGGGCGCTTAGGCGCCCCAGCGCTCCAGTATTTTGTCGCGCACGGCGTCGATCTCATCGTTGTTCAGCCCCACGGCCCGCAGGTAATCCTCTGCGGTGCCGTATTTTTTTTGCAGGTGGTCCAGCACACGCCACATGCTGTCCGGCATGCTGCGCAGCACATACAGCGGCACGGGGCGCCCGCGTGCGTTCAGCTTTTCGCCCTCGAACACCTCGCGCATATAAGTTTCGCTGATGGAGTAGTCGGCCACGACGTCCGCCTCGGACGCGCCCGCCAAAAGCAGCAGCAGCATGGAGACGACGCCGGTGCGGTCTTTGCCGACGGCGCAGTGGAACAGCACGCCGCCGCGCGCCGAGATGAAGGCGCGGAAAACCCGGGCCACGTCGCTTTGCGAGTCGTCCAGCAGCGAGATATAGAGCCCGGACATGGAGCCGGGCAAGTCGCCCTCAAAGTCGTGAGAGTGGACCTGGTCCACCAGCGGGATGTGGTGGCGCACAAAGCCGTTGGCCTCGTCCAGCGGCGAGGGGAAGTTCTCACACTCGTGGTCGCTGCGCAGGTCCACCGCGTCGGTGACGCCGGTGGTCTTTAAAAGGGCGATGTCCGCCTGGGTGAGGCCGAAGGGGCTGTCGGAACGGAAAAACGCACCCCAGCGGGTGCTGCCGCCCACGCAGGGATAGCCCCCAAGGTCCCGGGTGTTGTTTGTGCCTTGCAGCGGCAAGCGCCGCAACGCCCTGTTGCATGCCATGTGGTATCCTCCGTTTGTACAAAATGATGTGTTCAGCGCCCGAGGCTTTTCAGCACCTGGGCGATGGCCGCCGGCAGCTCGGCCGGGGAGAGCCCGGCAAGGCCGCTGGCCTTTGCGGCCAGATCGCCGGCGGCGGCGTGCAGCCACACCCCGGCCCCGGCGGCGGAAAAAGCGGGCAGGCCCTGCGCCAAAAGCCCGGCGATGAGCCCGGCCAGCACGTCGCCGCTGCCGCCTTTGGCAAGGCCGGCATTGCCCGCGCTGTCGTTGACGAGCACTTCGCCATGGGGCGAGGCCACCACCGTGATGTGGCTTTTCAGCACCACCACACACCGGTGGCGGCGGGCGAAATCGGTGGCCAGCTCGGCCTGGCGGCCGGCCACCTCTTCAGTGGGCAGCCCGCACAGGCGGGCCATCTCGCCGATGTGCGGCGTGAGCACCACTTCACCGCCTGCGTAGGTCCAGTCCGGCGCGCGGGTGGTGTGCCGGGCCAGCGCGTTCAGGGCGTCGGCGTCCAGCACCAGGCCACTG
>JBFXKS010000130.1:0-5518 GCA_050173515.1 Oscillospiraceae bacterium
TAGCGGTCCACCGCGAACCACGGGGTGTGCGGGATGTTGTGGGCCGCAAAGATGAGGTTGGCCACGGGCTTGTTCATGCAGATGGCGCTGGCCAGCACCCCACAGCCCACATAGGACAGGCCGGAAAGCTCCAAAAGGCCCTGGATGACACCGTCTTCACCGGTGGTGCCGTGCAGCACCGGGAACACCATGTCCAGCTTGATCACGTCGAAGGCGCCGTCGTGGTTGGTGACGATGCCGCGGTTGGTGCGGTCGGGCGAGATGAAGGCGGGCACGCAGTCGGGGAAAGTCTCCCAGCTGCCGTCGCGCATTTTGTCGGTGCCGCCGGGGTACAGCAGCCAGCGCCCTTTTTTGGTGATGCCCAGCTTGAATATCTCGTGGATGTCGTCGTCGAGGTTATCCACCACGGCCGCCGCGCTGAGGCACGAGATCTCGTGCTCGCCCGACATGCCGCCAAACAACACGGCGATTCGCATTTTCGACATGGTAGCCACACCCTTTCTTTTCTGGAAAAATCATTATATGGTCGAGTATTTTGAAAACCGCCTCCGTTTTCAAAATAGCAGGCTTTGCCTGCCGGCACACGAAAGTGTGCCATCGACTATGAACGGTGGCAACACCGCCCTTTGGGCGGTTGCGCGCAAAAATGGCGCGCTGTCAAAACTGGCACAGTTTTGACGTTACCTGAGTATAGCACATATGCGGCGGGGTTGCCACATGAAAAACGGGGCGCTTTGCCCCGTTCGGATGATCTGGCTGCCACGGCTAGGGCCGCGGGCGGGGCGGCCCCAGGTAGACGATGGCGATGGCGTCGGGCCCGGTGTTGGACGCCACGGCGGCCCCCAGCTTGAACGCCTTGCCGGATGCCGGGCCAAAGCGCTGCTCGCACAGCTCGCCCAGCGCGGCCATGCTGGCCATGTCGGTGCCGCCCACCAGGTAGAAGCCCTCGTCCTGGCGGTGGGTGGCCACAAAGTCCACCATGGCGGGCAGCACATCCCTGTCGCCGCGTATCTTCTGCTGCACGGTGCTCACGCCATCGTTCAGGCTGATGAGCGGCCGCAGCCCCAGCAGCTCGCCCGCAAAGGCGGCCATCGCGTTGATGCGCCCGCTCTTTTTCATGAACTTGAGGCTGAAGGCGGCCAGCAGTATCTCCACACGGGAAAAAACGTCCTCCAAAAAGGCGGCCACGTCTGCCATTTTTTCGCCCGCCGCCAGCTTTTGCGCCGCCTGCGCCACAAACCAGCCGTAGGCCATGGAGTAGCAATGGCTGTCTACAATGGTGATTTTCATCGGGTTTTCCGGGCATTTTTCGCGGAATTTTTCGGCCGCCATGGTGGCCGCCCCGTGGGTGGCCGAGCCGCCGGCGTTGATGGACACATACAGCAGCTGCTGCACGCCCTGCCGGGCGTGGCGCTCGAAGGCCTGCAAAAAGCGCGCGGTGGTGATGTGGGCCGTGCTGGGCATGCCCTCGCAGCGGCGCAGGATGTCGTAGTATTCGTCGAAGGTGAAGTCCTCGCGCTCGGTGTAGGCCACGCCGTCCACCGTGATGCCGAAGTTGAGGATCTCCACGCCGGTGCGCTCGGCCATCTCCACGGGCATGTCGCAGGCCGAATCCGTTAAAACGGCGTATTTTTCGTGTGGCATGGGCTTCCTCCTCGCGTGTTCGGGCGGTGTTTGCGGCTTGGCGGGGTTATTCGAGGGCCGGAAAGCCCCACTGGCGCAGCGCCTCGTACACGCCGACGGCCACGGTGTTGGACAGGTTCAAGCTGCGCAGCTGCCCGCGCATGGGCAGCCGCACGCACTGCTGGGGGTACTGCGCCAGCAGCGCCGCCGGCAGGCCGGCGTCCTCGCGGCCAAACACCAGGCAGGCGCCGGGCGGGTAGGCGGCGTCGGTGTGGCGCTGCGCCGCTTTGGTGGTGAACAGAAAGAGCGGGCCGGGCGGGTTTTGCAGGAAATCGGCCAGCACCGGGTAGTGGGTGATGTCCAGCTTGTCCCAGTAGTCCAGCCCGGCGCGTTTCAGCTTGGCGTCGGTGACGGTGAAGCCCATGGGGCCCACCAGGTGCAGCCGGGCGCCGGTGCAGGCGCAGGTGCGCGCCACGTTGCCGGTGTTCTGGGGTATCTGGGGCTCCACCAAAGCGATGTTCAGCACGGGCAAGGGGCACCTCTCCCTGTTTTCTCAGAATTGTTCCGGCGGCAGCGGCGCGGCCAGCAAGGGCAAAAACGGCTCCAACCACAGGCCGCAGCGCGCGTCGGCGCCGGCGGTATGGGTGGCAGCCGCTGCCTGCCCCACAAAGTGCGCGGCCATTCGGCAGGCTCCCTCCAGGCTGTGGCCGGCCAGCACCTCGCCCACCACCGCCGCGGTGAAGGCGTCGCCCGCACCGGGAAAGTGCTGCGGCACGGTGTGCACCGGCACGGCGAAGACGTTTGCGCCGGCTGGCCCACAGCCGGCTATCTGCTGCCCGCCTGCCGCAGCCGGCACGCTGGTGACCACCACCGAACGGCCCGGGCCCGAAAGGGCGGCCAAAAGCGCGGGCGCATCGGCTTGGCCGGGCGGCTGCCCGGCCAGCAGAGCGGCCTCGGTGGCGTTGGGGGTGATGAGCGTGGCCTTTTCGCACAGGTGCGCCATGCGCGCGGCCACGTCTTCGGGCAGGCCGCTGTAAAGCGTGCCGTTGTCGGCCATGGCGGGGTCCACCACGCGCATCGCGTCAGGGTACTGCGCAAAGGCGGCCTCGGCCAGCGCGAACTGGGCCGGGCTGCACAAATAGCCGGTGTATACGGCATCGAAGGCGATGCCGTGCTGTTTGTAATGCCGCAGCGCCCTTTGGGCAAAGGCGGCAACGTCCTGCGTTTCGGGCTGGCCAAATCCGCCGGTGTGGGCAGAGAACAGGGCGGTGGGCAGCATGCAGGCCTGCACGCCGCAGCCTGCCAGCACCGGCGCCACCGCCGACAGCCCGGCCCGGCCCACCACCGAGATGTCCATGATGCACAAAACGCGTTTGGGCGCTTCCACCGGCGGGCCTCCGTTCCTGCTGCAAGCACTTTTATACCTTTAGAAGGCGGGCAGGGGGCGCCCCGCCCGCCGTGACCATTATACATAAACAGCCCGGCCTTGGCAAATGCACCCGCCAGGTTTTGGCCCGGCGGCGCCGCCAAGGGCCGGGCGCCCTTTTGCACAAACAGCGCGCGCACCGGGCGGCGAAAAAAACCGATGGGCATGAAGCAAAAATCAAAACTGTACAAGAAAGCGAACCGAATTTCGAACAAAACTGTTGCAAAGGGCAGAATAATTGTGTAAAATAGATAATCATCGACCGGGTGATTTCGTCATTCCGTACAAATGTGACCCGGTGCGCATGACGGGAAAGGGAGGCGCACAATGGCAAACCGAGTGTTCCAAAACGTGATTGCCCAGATGAAGGACAGCGTGGGCAGCACCATTGGCGTGGTGGACACCGGCGGCGTGGTGGTGGCGTGCTCGGACCCTGCACGCATGGGCGAGGCGGCCCCGGGCGTGGCCGAACAGTTCCCGCCCACCGGCGGCGTGTTTGCCGTGGACGGCACCACCTACTGCACCTTTTTGGCCGACCAGCACAGCGACTATGCCGCCTTCATCGACGGCACCGACATGCAGGCCGTGCGCTATTTGAACCTGCTGGCCGTTTGCTTCCAGAACATTTTGCAGTACCACGACGAAAAGTTCGACAAGGCCAACTTCATTAAAAACGTGGTGCTGGAGAACATCTTGCCCGGCGATATCTACGCCAAAGCGCGCGAGCTGCACTTCGCCACCGACGTGGAGCGCGTGGTGCTGCTCATCCGCGTGACCAACGGCAACGATTTGAGCGCGTTTGAGATCGTGAGCAGCCTGTTCCCCGAAAAGCAGCGGGACTTTGTGTTCAACGTGAGCGAGACAGACACCGTGCTGGCCAAGGAGATACAGCGCGGCATCGACGAGAAGGACATCTACAAGCTGGCCGCCTCTATCATCGACACGCTGAGCGAGGAGCAGTACATCAAGGCCGTGGTGGGCATCGGCAGCCCCATAGGCAACCTGAAGGACCTGGCCGCCAGCTTCAAAGAGGCACAGATAGCCCTGGAGGTGGGTAAGGTATTCGACACCGACCAGAGCATCGTGAGCTACAACCACCTGGGCATCGCGCGGCTCATCTACCAGCTGCCCACCACCCTGTGCGAGATGTTCCTGAAAGAGGTGTTCAACCAGGGCAGCATCGACAGCCTGGACGAGGAGACCCTGTTCACCATCCAGCGCTTTTTTGAAAACAACCTGAACGTGAGCGAGACCAGCCGCGGGCTGTTTGTGCACCGCAACACGCTGGTGTACCGGCTGGAAAAAATAAAAAAGCTGACCGGGCTGGACCTGCGGGAGTTCGACGATGCCATCGTGTTCAAGGTGGCGCTGATGGTGAAGCGCTACCTGAACAGCAACCCCTCGAAATATTGATAAACGGGCCGGAACGTGGTACTATGGGACTGTTGTTTAGGGCAACAGTCCCTTTATTTTGCGTTTTGGCGGCCACCGCGCGCACGGCGCTGCACGCCGTGGCAAAGCACGCCCAGCGCAGGCAGGAGAAGACAACGCTATGGCGAAAAAACCCATTGTGGCCGACGGCTCGGTGATGGTGAGCTTCACCAAGGTGAAAAAGGTGTACCCCGGGGGCCACACGGCACTGCAAGATGTGAACCTGGAGATACGGCGCGGCGAGTTCGTGTTTGTGCTGGGGCACTCCGGCGCCGGCAAAAGCACTTTTCTCAAGCTGATTTTACGCGAAGAGGTGGCCACCAGCGGCCGTGTGATCGTGGGCGGGCGCGACTTGTCCAAAATCCGGCAGCGGGACATCCCCTACCTGCGGCGCGGGCTGGGCGTGGTGTTCCAGGATTTTCGGCTCATCCCGTCCATGACGGCCTTTGAGAACGTGGCCTTTGCCATGCGCGTGACCAACATTGCCGAGCGCGAGATAAAAAAGCGCGTGCCCTATGTGCTGAACCTGGTGGGGCTGGCCGGCAAGGCCCGCAGCTACCCGGCCGAGCTCTCGGGCGGGGAGCAGCAGCGCGTGGCGCTGGCGCGGGCGCTGGTGCACTCGCCGCCCATCATCATTGCAGACGAGCCCACCGGCAACATCGACCCCGAGCTGAGCGTGGAGATCATGGAGCTTTTGAAGGCCATCAACATGGTGGGCACCACCGTGGTGGTGGTGACGCATGAGCACGAGCTGGCGCAGCGCTTTTCCGAGCGCATCATCACCATAGACCACGGCGCCGTGGTGGCCGACGACCTGCTGAAGGGAGGCGACGCGTTTTGAGGCCTGGCAGCCTGAGATACCTGATAAAGCAGGGCTGGCACAACATGGGCTCCAACCGCCTGATGACCTTTGCCAGCATCGGCGTGTTGACCGCCTGTTTCATCATCACCGGCATCGCCGCTTTGCTCAGCATCAACGTGAACAGCATCGTGACCCACCTGGCCAGCCTGAACGAGATCGTGGTGACGGTGAAAATG
>JBFXKS010000131.1:0-5433 GCA_050173515.1 Oscillospiraceae bacterium
ATGGCCTGGACTACCGGGCGGCGGCGCGCGCCGGGCTGCTGCATGATTTGTTCCTGTACGACTGGCACCAGCACCCTTCGGTGACGGGCGCGCGGTTCCACGGGTTTTCGCACCCGGCCGAGGCGCTGAAAAACGCCGAAAAGGCCTTTGCGTTGAACGACATGGAGAAAGAGATCATTCTAAAGCACATGTGGCCGCTGACGCTGAACCCGCCGCGCTACAAAGAGGCATTTGTGGTGCTGTATCACGACAAAGTGTGCAGTTTCAGGGAGACCATGGGCAAGCCGGTGTTTTAGCGGGTGTTGCACGCGAGACGATTTAAAGACATAAAGAACAACGGCGGCGCGTTCTGCGCCGCCGTTTCATTTGTGCAGGTGGGCGCATGAAAACCGGCGCACAAGAGCGTTGCCTGAAGAAGCCCTATAGTGTATAATATGAAAGTATTTTGGCAGGGTGAGCCCGGCGTTGGCGCCGGTGTGGGGTGTGGAACATGGACGTGCAGGTGGGAGACAAGATCGTGACCCGGAAAAACCACCCGTGTGGCGGGGATGTTTTTTTGGTGCTGCGCGTGGGCATGGATTTCAAGATACGCTGCGAAAAGTGTGGGCGGGAAGTGATGCTGCCGCGCTCGAAAATAGAAAAAAATATCAAAAAATTGCTGCGCGACGGCCAGCCGGTAGAAACCCGGTAAACGGCGCAAAACGGCATTTTGGCAAGGACGATTTTTGAATGTTTGACAAGCTGGAACTGGTGAAAAACCGATTTGAAGAGGTGAACCTGCGGCTGCAGGATGCACAGACGGTGGCCGACCCCGAGCAATATCGGAACCTGATGAAAGAATACAAACAGCTGGCCCCTTTGATAGAGGCTTTCGAGGCATACAAGGGCGCAAAAAGCGCCTGTGAAGAGGCAAAAAGCCTGCTGGACGACGGCGGCGCGGACGCCGAGCTGCGCGAGCTGGCGAAAATGGAGCTGGACGAGAACGCTGAAAAGGTGGAGGCGCTGGAGCGTGAGATCTCCATCATGTTGCTGCCGAAGGACGACAACGACGAACGCAGTGTGATCATAGAGATACGCGGCGGCACCGGCGGCGACGAGGCGGCGCTGTTTGCCCACAGCCTGTTCCGCATGTACAACATGTACGCCGAAAAACGCGGCTGGAAAATAGAGATTTTGAGCGTGAACGAAACCGAGCTGGGCGGCATGAAAGAGGTGGAGTTCAGCGTGGTGGGCGACGGCGTGTACAGCCGGCTGAAGTTCGAGGGCGGCACCCACCGTGTGCAGCGCGTGCCCGAGACCGAGGCGCAGGGGCGCATCCACACCTCGGCGGTGACGGTGGCGGTGATGCCGCAGGCCGAAGAGGTGGACGTGGAGATCAACCCGGCCGATTTGAAGGTGGACACCTTTCGCGCATCGGGCGCGGGCGGCCAGCACATCAACAAGACCTCCAGCGCCATTCGCATCACCCATTTGCCCACGGGCATGGTGGTGGAGTGCCAGGACGAGCGCAGCCAGCATAAAAACCGCGACAAAGCGATGAAGGTGCTGCGAAGCCGCCTGCTGGCGGAGAAGCAGGCAGAGCAAAAAGGCGATTTGGACGCCACCCGGAAAAAACAGGTGGGCTCGGGTGACCGCAGTGAGCGGATACGCACGTATAACTACCCGCAGGGCCGGGTGACCGACCACCGCATCGGGCTGACGCTGTACAAGCTGGACGCCATATTGAACGGCGCGCTGGACGAGCTGATAGACCCGCTGATAGCGGCCGACCAGGCGGAGAAGCTGCAGAATGCAGCCGAGGGCTAGAGCCGTGGTGACACAGGTATTACCGGGCGACGGCAACGCGATAGCCGAGGCCGCCCGGCTTTTGCAGGCCGGGCAGGTGGTGGGCATGCCCACCGAGACTGTGTATGGGCTGGCGGCCAATGCCCTGGATGAAGACGCGGTAAGGCGCATTTTCGAGGCCAAGGGCCGCCCGCAGGACAACCCGCTCATCGTGCACATCGGCGGCATGGAGATGCTGCCGATGGTGGCGCGCGAGATAAGCTGTGAGGCGCAGGCTTTGGCGCAGGCTTTTTGGCCCGGGCCGCTGACACTGGTGCTGCCAAAGGCGGGCGCCATACCGGCCGTGGTGAGCGCCGGGCTGGACACGGTGGGCGTGCGCATGCCGGCGCATCCGGTGGCGTTGGCACTCATCGCGCAGGCGGGCGTGCCGCTGGCGGCGCCGTCGGCCAACCGCTCGGGCGGGCCCAGCCCCACCCAGGTCGCCCATGTGCAAAAGGACCTGGATGGCCGGATCCCACTGGTGGTGGACGGCGGACGCTGCCCGGTGGGGGTGGAGTCCACCGTGCTGGCGTTGGGCGAAAAGCCACTGGTGCTGCGCCCGGGCTTTGTGACCGCCGGGGAGATCGCGCAGGTGCTGGGCCGGCCGGTGGAAGTGGCCGGCCAGAAAGCGGCGTTTTCAGATGGCCAAACGCCCCAGAGCCCCGGCATGAAATATCAGCACTACGCCCCGAAAGCCCAGCTGACACTGCTGGAGGGCGGCTTTGAAAAATATGCGGAATATGTCGCCGAAAAGGCCGGGAAAATAGCAGGCGTGTATGCTCTGTGCTTTGACGGCGAGGCCGAAAAGCTGGCGGCGCCCGCGGTGTGCTATGGCCGGGCAGGGGACGCCGCCTCGCAGGCGGCGGGGCTGTATGCGGCACTGCGCACGCTGGACGAGCGCGGCGCGCAGGCGGCCTTTGCGCGTGTGGACGAAAAGACCGGCGTGGGCCAGGCGGTGTACAACCGGCTGCTGCGCGCCGCCAATTTTCGCGTGATTTATCTGTAGTGTAGGCGTACACTTCGAAAAGGAGAACGGCAGATGTTGATTGTGGGCGTTACAGGGCGTTCGGGAAGTGGGAAATCTACGGTGACACGGCACTATGCGGCGCTGGGCCACCCCACGGCCGACGGCGACGCCATTGCGCGCGAAGTGCAGCAGAAGGGCACGCCCTGCCTGGACGAGCTGGTGCAGGCGTTCGGCGCGGGGATACTGAACGCAGACGGCACGCTGGCCCGGAAAAAGCTGGGCGAGATAGCCTTTGCCAGCCCGGAAAAAACCAGGCGTCTGATGGAGATCACCCACCCGCACATCCGTGCGGAGATAAACCGCCG
Organism: Oscillospiraceae bacterium; assembly: GCA_050173515.1. GTDB lineage: Bacteria > Bacillota > Clostridia > Oscillospirales > Ruminococcaceae > JAAYCI01. The sequence continues at coordinate 3,157 of JBFXKS010000131.1, forward strand.
CGAGGAAGAGGCACGCAAAAACGGCGCAAAACTGTTCTTTATTGACGGCGCTGCGCTGGTGGGCGGGCCGTTTGGCCCCCACTGGGACCGCCTGGTCCTGGTGGTGTCGGAGCAGCGCCTTTCCATCAGCCGCATCATTTTGCGCGACGGCATCTCTAAAACGGCGGCGCAACACCGGCTGGATGCCCAGCAGCCGCTGGACGTGCTGAAAGCGGCCGCGGACTATATCATCGAGAACAACGGAAGCGAAGCGGTCCTGCTGGAAGAGGCGGACGCCGTGCTGAAAAAGCTGCTGGATGAGGAGGCGAGGCAACCCTGAAGGAGCAAAAGCCCAAGGGTAAGCGCGCGCAGCAGTGGCTGCTTGCCATCGTCGGTGGGGCGGCGGCTTTGGTGCTGGTGGTGTTGATGGCCCGGGCGGGCTATAAGGTGGTGCAAGACATGCGCTACCCGATGAAATACGAAGAGACGGTGGAAAAATGGGCGAAAACCTTCGAGGTGGACCCCTATTTGATCTACGCCGTGATCCTCACTGAGAGCGGGTTCGACCCCGAGGCAGAGTCCTCGGCGGGGGCACGCGGGCTGATGCAGATGACGGAGGATACCTTTGACTGGGTGAAAAGCCGCATTGCCGCAGACGAACCCCTGATTTACGCCGACCTGTATGAACCGGAGGCATCCATCCGCTTTGGCACCTACTACATGGCCATCTGCCTCGAGCGCTATGCCGGGGATGTATCCACCGCGGCGGCGGCCTACCACAGCGGCTGGGGCACGGTGGACGGCCTGCTGAAAGACAGCGCCTACACAGACGATGGCGCTGTGCTGACGGTGTTTCCCTACAACCAGATGAACCATTATGTGGGGAAAATCAACAGAAATTACCAGAAATATTTGGAGCTATATGCCTGAAAGACGTTTTGAAAGAAAGGAACCGTGGACATGGCAAAGGAAAAAGCCGGCGAAAAGAGCAAGAAATTGGCAGAAAAAATATTGGTGCAAAACAAGCACATCGCGCAGCTGAAGCCGAACGATGCAAAAGCGGCCGGGGATTTCTGCGAGGGGTACAAGGCGTTTTTGGACGCGGCGAAAACCGAGCGCGAGGCGGTGGTTTATTCGGTGCAGGTGCTGGAAAAAGCGGGCTACCGCCTGTTTGAGCCGGGCAAAAAATACAAGGCAGGCGACAAGGTGTACCACGTGAACCGCAAAAAGGCGCTGATGGCCCTGACCATGGGGCGCAAACCGCTGGAGGAAGGGCTGCGCATCGCCGTGGCCCATATCGACTCGCCGCGCCTGGATTTAAAGCCCAACCCACTGTATGAAAAAGACGAACTGGCCTATTTCAAGACCCATTACTACGGTGGCATCCGCAAATACCAGTGGGTGGCCATCCCGCTTTCCATGCACGGCGTGGTGGTGAAGCAAGACGGCGAAGCGGTGGAGCTGCGCATGGGCGAAGAGCCGGGCGAAGCGATGTTCACCATGACCGACTTGTTGCCTCACCTGGGCACAGAGCAGAACAAACGTACCCTGCCGGAGGGCATCAAGGGCGAGGAGCTGAACGTGCTCATCGGCTCGCTGCCGTTTGAGGACCCGGAGGCGCAAAAGGCCGTGAAACTGGAGACCATGCGCCTGCTGAATGAAAAATACGGCATCACAGAGCACGATTTCCTGCGCGCGGAGATCGAGTTCGTGCCGGCCTTCAAGGCGGCGGACATCGGCTTTGACGGCAGCATGGTGGGTGCCTACGGGCAGGACGACCGGGTGTGTGCCTACACCGCGCTGATGGCCGAGATAGACAAAAAGAAGCCCGAATACACCACGCTGTGTGTGCTGGCCGACAAGGAAGAGGTGGGCTCGAACGGGAACACGGGGCTTGCCAGCGCGTTCATGTTCCATTTCATGGAGGAGCTGGCAGCGGCCCACGGGGCGAACCACCGCCAGATGTACCGGGCCTCGCAGTGCCTTTCGGCCGACGTGAATGCGGCCTTCGACCCCACTTTTCCCGAGCCGTTTGAAAAGCGCAACAGCAGCCTTTTGAACCACGGCGTGGTGCTGACAAAATACACCGGTGCGCGGGGCAAATCCAGCACGTCAGACGCCTCGGCCGAGTTCATGGGCGAGATGACGCGCCTGTTTGACGAGGCGGGTGTGGTGTGGCAGGGCGGCGAGCTGGGCAAGGTGGACGCCGGTGGCGGCGGCACGGTGGCCATGTTTGTGGCCAACCAGAACATCGACGTGGTGGACGTGGGCGTGCCGGTGCTGTCGATGCATAGATCG
>JBFXKS010000132.1:0-5424 GCA_050173515.1 Oscillospiraceae bacterium
TGTGATGTCTGGGGGGATCATCCGCGATAATGCTGTCGGCATAGAAATGTGGTACGGTGGCAATTGCACCATCAGTGGCGGGCGCATTGAGCAAAATGACGCCGGCATAGAGAATTATTATTGGGTCTCAAGTGACATTCCACGCCTCACACTCACCGGCGGCGTCATCACGCAAAACGGCAGTGATGCCAGCCGGGAGGGTGTGGTGTGGAAGGGAGGGCGCATTGCCGTGGGCGGCGATGTGCAGATAGGCGTGGACGATGCCGACAATGCGTTGGTGCTGTTAGCGGCAAACATGAACGACGCCGACCAGCAAGTGCAGATCACCGAGACAGGGCTGGAGCCCGGCGCCCGCATCAACCTGCGCCTGAGCGGCACCTTTTACGGCAATGAGGTTGTGGTGGGCCGAAAGAACAGCGCCATCACGGCAGACGAGCTGGCCGCGTTCCACAACCTGAATGAAAGCTTTGTGCTGGCACTTGGCGAAGACGCCCTGACACTGCTGATGCAGCGCGATTTTAACAACGTGCCCAAGCCGGTGGGCCTAAAGGCGGAGACCTATGGCCCCCTGCGCACCCGCCTATTCTGGACCAACCAGTGGCAGGGCCGCTGGGAGATCCAGCGCAAGAAGGCGGGCGACGCCGAATTCCAGCAGATACGCCTGGCGAACTACGCCTCGCCCTATGACTCTGTGTACTGCGACACCATGGAAGAGCCCGGCACCTATGTCTACCGGGTGAAGACCTATTTCGACGCCTACGACAGCATTGCCAAGGAATATGTGCTCTACGAGAGCGACTGGTCGGACGAGGCGAGCGTGACGGTGACCGATGCCATGCCCGTGCTGCAGGATGTGGCCATTGGCAACACAGGCAACGTTCCCTGCGTCTACGCCACCCTGACACGGCCCTACCAGTACCACGACGACCTGCATGTCTACCTCTATACCAATGACTATGTCGATGCGTACGCGGCGGTCTTCCGCAGGCAGGGTGGCACACAGACCATCGTGGCCACCAGCTACGGCATTTCGGACGACCCGCTGTGGTCGGCGTCAGGCTTTGAGGTCTCGGCCTACCAGCAAAGCGGCCGCTACGACCTGGTGGAGTTGACCATGGAGGCGGGCGGAGAAACGGTGGTGTACAACGAGGCTGAGCTAAGTGCCGTGATGGGGCTTGGCAAGCCGTACTTTACAGTGGCGATGAGCGACCCGAAGGTGCTGGTGACCGGCCTTACGCTCACCAGCAGCGCGCTCACGCTTACCGAGGGCGGGCAGGGCACGGTGGGCGTGGCCTCGGTCAGCCCGCCCACCGCCACCAACAAGGCCGTGACATGGAGCAGCAGCAACACCGCCGTGGCCACGGTGGGCGCCACAGGCCTTGTGGCGGCCAAAGCGCCCGGCTCGGCCACCATCACGGCCACGGCTGTCGACGGCGGCGTCTCGGCCAGCTGCGTGGTGACGGTGCAGCGGCGCGTGGTGCCGGTGAGCGGGGTGTCGCTGAACATCACCAGCCACAGCCTGAAAGAGGGCGAGACGGTGCAGCTTGTCGCCACCGTTAGCCCGGCGAATGCCGACAACAAGGCGGTGAGCTGGAAAAGCAGCGAGACCGCTGTTGCCACGGTGGGCGCCGGCGGCCTTGTGACGGCGGTGAAGCACGGAAGCGTCACCATCACCATAACGACCGGCGATGGGGCCAAAACGGCCACGAGCAGCATTACGGTACTGCCGGTGCCCACCGGCGTAAAATTGTCACAGACTACCCTGCAGCTGGCCGGCGGCAAGAAGGCCACCGTGGGCGCGGCGGTGTACCTTTCCGACGGCAGCAGCACCTCGGGCGGCCTTTCCTGGAGCAGCAGCAACGAGAAGGTGGCCAAGGTGGATGCCGCCACCGGCAAGGTCATCGCGGCCAAGAACCTGAAAAAGAACGGCAGCGCCACCATCACCGCCACGGCGGAGAACGGCAAAAGCGCCAAGGTGAAGGTGACCGTGCTGAAGAAGGGCGCCAAGGCGGTAAAGGCCGACAAGGTGACCATCTCCGGCGTGAAGAAAACGCTGGAGGTGGGCAAGACGGCCCAGCTGAAGGTGAAGGTGAGCCCCAGCAAGGCCACCGGTGCCGTGGCCACGTTTAAAAGCAGCAAGGCCAGCGTGTTAAGTGTGGACAAGGCCGGTAAGCTGACGGCGGTGAAAGAGGGCAGCGCCAAGCTCACCGTGAGTGCCGGCGGCAAGAAGGCCACGGCCACGGTGAAGGTGACGGCCCCGGTGAAGAGCATCAAGCTGGACAAGAAGAGCGTGAGCCTGCCGAAGAAGAAGGCGACGGTGACGGTGACACCGACGGTGACGTACAACGTGGAAGGCTACAACGCCAAGCTGACGTGGAAGAGCAGCGACAAGAAGGTAGCCACGGTGAAGAACGGGAAGATCACGGCAAAGGGCAAAGGCAAGGCCACCATCACCGTGAGCGCCAGCAACGGCAAGAAGGCCAAGCTGAAAGTGACGGTGAAGAAGTAGGGCACTTTAGTGCCGAGGCAGGGCGCTTTAGCGCTGCTTTCGGCTTTGCCGCAGGCAAAACGAAAGCACACCGTCCTCGCAGAGCAACGAACGCAGCGAGGAAGCGATGCGCTAAGGGCGGGCAGGCTTCGCGTAGCGAAACTGCCGAGCCCGATGCGCGGTGAACGGCCCCAAGGCGCGTGAGCCGCAAAGGCTGCGAAGCGGCCGAGCAGCGGGGAGGGCACTTTAGTGCCGCACCCATGAAAAACCCGCCGGGCATCGCCCGGCGGGTTTTTTGCTGCTATGCGGTGTGCCCTTTAAAAAATGATGGCGGTGTCCTGGCCTTGGGGCAGGGCGGGCACGGGCTCTGCATCCCGGGCCGCCGGGCCCAGCAGGTGGTCGCTGCTGCGCAGCTTGAAGCGCGCGATGAGCTGCTGCAGCACCTGGGCCTGGCTGCTCATCTCCTCGCTGGCGGCGGCGCTCTCTTCGCTGGTGGCGCTGTTCTGCTGCACCACCTGGGCCACCTGGTCGATGGCCAGGCTGACCTGGGCGGTGGCCGCCGAGGAACCCTCGGCCTGCTGGGCCACTGTGCCCAGAGACTCGCTGGTCTCGTTGATGCCCTGCACGATCTCGTCCAGGGACTCGGCCGTCTCGCGTGCGATGGACAGGCCGAGGTCGGCCTTTTCGATGTTGGCGGAGATGAGCTGCGAGGTCTCCTTGGCGGCGTCGGCGCTCTTGCCGGCCAGGTTGCGCACTTCGTCGGCCACCACGGCAAAGCCCTTGCCGTGCTCGCCCGCGCGCGCGGCTTCCACCGCGGCGTTCAGCGCCAAAATATTCGTCTGGAAGGCGATGTCGTCGATGACCTTGATGACCCGGCCAATGGACTGACTGGCCTCGTTGATCTGCTCGACGGCCTGCATCATCTGGCCCATCTTGCCGTTGCCCTGCTCTGCAATCACGCGGATCTGGTCGGTCTTTTGGGCCACCTCTTGGGCCGTCTCCCGGCTCACGGCCGCCTGCTCGGTTATCTCGCTGATGGAGGCGGAGATCTCTTGCACGGTGGAGGCCTGCTCGGTGGCGCCCTGCGCCAGGGTCTGGGCGCCGGTGGCTATTTCGGTAGAGCCGGTGGAGACCTGCCCGGACACGCTGTTGATCTCATCGAACATGTCATTCAGGCTGTCCACCATGCGCTTCAGGGAACTGCCCATGCTGTCGGCCTCGCTCAGCAGTTCCACATCGATGCGCAGATCGCCGCTTGCCACGTTCTCCAGCTGCTCGCTGATATACATCATGCGCAGCATCATCACGCGGAACGCGTCCAGCGACTCGCCCGTCTCGTCCTTATACGCGGCATATTTGTCGATGCTGGCGCGCTCTTCGTCGGAGAAGGCCAGGCTGCCCGTATTGCCGGTTTTCATCAGCAATTCGCGCATGGCGTTCAGCGGCGCAGAGATGGACTGGCTGAGGTAGCGCACCACGATGACGGCGAAAATGACCACGATGGCCGCCACCGACAGTGTGAACACGATGGCGAAGGTGACCGAGCTGCGGGTGTCGGCGATGATGGTGTTGACCTCGGTGGTGATGGCGGCATTGCCGGCGTCGATGGTCTGCTGTACGGTGTCCAACTCCACGATAGCGGTGGTGACCGAGGCCTCACCGCGGCCGGTCAGTTCCACCACCTTGTCCAGCTCGGCGCGGTAGCCGGCGATGTCCTGCTGGATTTCACCGATGGCCGCCTTCGCCTCGCTTGTGCTCACCACGCCCAGCAAAGCGGTGCTGTCGGCTGTCAGCTCGTCCAGCATCCCGTACACGGTGTCGATCACGCCGGAATCAAAGGTGGTGAGCAGCGTCAGCCCTTCAATGCGCATGGCGTCGATGGCCTCGCTGAGGTTCGAAGCCGGCAGGATGATGTTGTTCAAGTGCTGCACGGTCTCCTGCGCGGTGGCGTCTTCGGATTCAGCTGTCTGCGTCACCAGTGCAGACAGCGTGTCCACCAGGGCGGTGCTGGTGGTGGCCAGGTGGTCGCTTTGCGCGTTCATCGCCGTGCGGCCGGCCACAAAGCTGTCGTTGATCTCCTGCATGGCGGCCATCTCGGCAGAAAAGTCGTTCAGCGTATGCTCCAGCCCGTCGATCTCGGCCAGCAGGTAGCCGCCCAGCGCCTGCGAGAAGGTGCGCATGCGCACCACATTTTCCTGGCACTCCTGCATTTTTTCGGCAAGGCCCGCATAGGTCTCGGCGGTGTCCACGCTGGAGAACATCAGGTTGGCCAAGCCGCTGGCATCGCTGAAGTCGGCGCGCAGTTCGTTGGCCTCTGCGCGCAGTGCCACCATCTGTTCAATGCGGTCCACGTCGGTGCCCAACTGCAGCATCAGCATGTTGCTCACGCAGATGACGATGACCAGCACCACAATTACAATGCCAAACCCAAACCCGATCCGTTTTCCGACCTTCATGTTTTTTCCCATTGTTCTTTGGCCTCCCCCGTAGTATGTAGACGCGTTCGTCACAGGCCTTTGCGCCTGGTCAATTATTGATTTTTTGGTTTTGTGACAAGACCGGCGCCAAAATTGCTTTATTTTACCATAGGATGTGCAGTAAATCAATCATTTTTTTGCGATTTGGCCGGGCAAATCGCAGGCACGTGCAAATAAAAAAATGGGCGGTGGAAATCGGGCGCAAAGCCCGGCCCTGCGGCCAAACGCATGGGTGCTGGGCGCGGGGCAAGGCCCATGCCTGAGGCGCCGTGGAGAGCGCGAAAAATGGAAAAAATGTTATGTTTTTATAAACAAACGGGCGATGAAAACCGGGTTGTCACAAATTCCACCATCCTATTTAGTGCAAAGTGCCAGTGCGAAACCCGGGCATAATGTGCTACAATAAAGATGATTGAACGATGTACCAAAAACTTTGTGCAATAAAGTGCGGATGACCTA
>JBFXKS010000133.1:0-5417 GCA_050173515.1 Oscillospiraceae bacterium
CCGATATCTTGGCCAGCGTGCCGTCGGTGAGGAAGTGGATGGGCGCGTTGGTCCAGCCCAGAATGTCCCTCAGCAGCACGTTCACCGTGCCCTGGTCCTGCAGCATCTGGCGCATCAGCAGCAGCGTGACGAAGGCCGGCACCGCAATGGAGACGACGAAGAGCGTGCGCCACAGCCCCTTCAGCTTGATGCCCTTCTTGTTGATCATCAAAGCGAGGATCATGCCCAAAAAGTAGTTCACAAAGGTGGCAAAGATGGCCCAGACGACCGTCCAGCCCAGCAGGCTGAACATGGTGTGGCTCTTCAGCGGGTCCTGCCAGAAGACGTCCTTGAAGTTTTGCAGGCCCACCCAGGTGAACAGATGGCCGGGCGGCTGGTGGTTGCGGTCGAAGTTCGTGAAGGCCAGCAAGATCATGAACACCACCGGCAGCACAGTGAAGGCCAGCACGCCGAGGGCCGGCGGGGTGAGCAGTGTGACGTGCAGGTTTTTGTCCAAAAGGTTCAGCGCGCCCTGGCGGAAGGTGTGCAGCGGCTTTCCCTGTTCCTCCAGCTGCTGGGCCTGCCAGGCGGCGCGGATGTTGCTGAAGTAAAGCACCAGAAAGAAAACGGCCAGAAAGATGGTGAGCACGTTGTACAGCAATATCAGCATGGAGTTGTCGCCCGGCGCGTTAATCCATATCTGGTTGGCCTCGTCCCACTCGCGGCTGAACAGCTCGGTGCCCAGGCTGCCGAACTTGGCCAGATAGCGCCCGCCAAAAAAGACGAGGTAGAGGATGAACAGTACCTCGGTGGCAAAATAGAGTAGCCCCTTGATGAACTGGCGGCGGGTGAAGCAGCCGAAGCCCATGACGAGAAAGCTGGTGCGGGTGCGCCAGTCCCCTTTGGCAAAGGCTGTGCCTATCTCACGAAAGAAATCGGCCACGGCCCGGCCAAAGCCGCGAAAACCGGCCGCAACGGTGGCAAGCAGCCCTTCCTTTTTCTCTTGCATTGCAATTCCCCCTTGGTTGGCCGTGCCAACATGGTGAAAAAGTGGAGCGGTATCCCCGGGCGATGGACCCGGGGATACCGTGAAGCTCTATGCTCGCTCGTTAGCCGGCTTCCACCTGGGATACCAGGTCGTCCAGCATAGACTGCAGGTCACGCGAATAATCCTTGGCTTCCAGCGCGTTGCCAAAGGCCTCGGCCGGGTTCCAATATCCGCCCAGCACGTCGTTCTGCGAGACGGCATAGGGGGCCTGCGCGTTCAGGGCGGCCAGCGCGACGTTTGCTTTCACGGCGTCGCTGCCGGCGGCGTTCAGGTTCGACGGGCCATACTGGCGCACTTCAAAGCGTTTTTGCTGGTTGGCCTCGTTGGTCAGCCAGTCGGCCAGGTCCATGGCGTGCACCGGGGCTTTGGTCAGGCTGTTCACGCCCACCATCTTGAAGCCCGCGAAAGAGCCCATCTGGGTCTGCTTGCCGTCCATGGTGAAGGTGGGCAGCTTGGTGGCGGCGTAGTTGTCGCCCAGCTTTTCCTGGATGGCGCTGGCGTTCCAGATGCCGGAGACGCCCGCGATGATGGACTCGCCCATGCCGCCGGTGATCACGGGGTCCTCGCCGGTGAGGAAGGCGGCGTCGGCGGTGAAGGCCTTGATGGCCTCGGCCGCGGCCAGGCCGTTGGCGTTGTTGAAGTCGCACTTCTGCTGGTCGTCCTCTAGCCACAGGTTACAGCCGGCGCCAAAGAAGAACGAGGCCAGGTAGTAGCCGTTGGACACGTCCATAAAAATGCGCTTGCCGTTGTCATTTGCCACTTCCAGCAGGGTGTCCAGCTCGGCCACGTCGGCCTCGCTCAGCACGCTCTTATCGTAGTACAGGAAGTAGCCGTTGTCGGCGGTCATGGGGTAGGCGTAAAGCGCGTCGTTCAGGGTGGCGGCGTCCACTGCGGCGGGAATGTTGCGCGCGGTGATGTCGTCCTTGTTGCGGGTCACCTCATACAGCGCCGAGGCCTTCACCAGGTCGCGCAGGTGGTCGTTGGCAAACATAAAGACGTCCGCGGCGGCGTCCGGGTCCTCAAGGAAGCGGTCGCGCGCGTCGTTCTCGCCCACCACGCCGTACTCAAAGGTGTACTCGTTGTCCGGGTTTGCCGCGGCAAAGGCCTCGCACATCTCCGCCAGCAGCGTTTGTTCCTCCTGCGAGGCCCACACCCGCAGCGTCACCTTTTCGCCAGTGGGCGCAGGGGGCGTGCCGCCGCCGGTGCTGGTGCCGCCGCCAGTGCTGGTGCTGCCTCCGCCGCAGCCGGCCAGCATGCCGACGACCATCAGGGTGGCTAAAATCAGGGATAAGATTTTCTTGTTCATGGTTGTGCCTCCTATTGATAAAAAAGATAGTTTTACACGATGCTTTTTATCTGAACGGAAGCTTTGGGCCAAGGCGGTTCGGGCGCCCTGTGCTTCCGGGCGGATACATTTTGAAAACGACGGTGGAACTGTTTTTTGGAATGTGCTAAAATAAAACGATGGGGATGCAAACCGGCCCGAGCAAGGAGGGCGTTATGGCGGAAAAGCGCGTGAGTATGCGCGACATTGCGAAAGAGTGCGGCGTATCGGTGGCCACGGTGTCCCATGCGCTGAACCATGCCACCCGCGAGAACGTGAGCGAGGCGCTGCGGCTGAAGATCATCCAGACGGCGACGAAGATGCACTACAACCCCGCGGCGCTGCGCGACAGAGGCGCCGTGCAGACGGCGGGCATCATCGTGCAGGCAAAGGTGGGCGACCGCCCGGCCAAAACGCTGCAATACTACGATGTGGCCTTTGAGCTGAGCCGTGCTTTGGCGGGCGCGGGGTTCTGCCCGGTGATGCTGACGGTGAACGACGCGAAGGCGGCGTATGCGAACGAGGCGCTGCGCCGGCTGGACGCCTGGCTTTTGGTGGACGTGGACGAGGCGGCCTTTGGCAGCAAGCCCGAGGGCTATTATGGGGCGGTGCTGCTGGTGGATGGCGAGGTGGCCGGCTGTGATCACTGCAAGGTACAAACCGACTGGACAAGCGTGTACGAGCAGGCCAACGCCCTGCTCTCGGCGCAGGCGTCCTTTCTGGTGATGGAAGACGTGTGCAGCCGGGCGCTGGTGGAAAAAATGGTGGCGCCATTTGCGGCCAGCAGCGTGTATATCGACCGGCCACAGGCCAATCTGGCCGCTTTTTTGCAGAACCAGCGCGGCCGCAAGGGCATCGTGCTGGGGGATATACTGGGCGCGCAGGTGCAGTCGGCCTTCGAGCCAAACGATGTGGTGGTGGTGAGCCGCCTGGAGAGCGATGGCCTGCTGCTGCCGGGCACGCCCCGCCTGAAAACACCCAACCGCGAGAAGGCCGCGGTGGCCGTGCAGGCCATGCAGGCCATGCAGAACTACGAGTACGAGCCGACGGGCACCAACCACATTTTGGTGGGATGTACGGAATAAGGTGGTTTATACTTACAATATAGCTGGGAAAAAGCGCAGGGTCAATGCACGATAAATAAAAAAATAGTGAATAAATATTAATGTATTGTGCAAGATGACCATAGTGTAGTTAACAAAGTGAATGTCCGTTAGCCTGCCGTCTGATATTGAACGATGGCAAGCGGGATGTGGGCGGAAATGCAGGTGGTGAAAAAGTGAACAGAATTTCAAAACCTGCATATAAGCGATGAATTTGCTGTAAACAATTTGTGAAGGTGCCGCCGGGCGCTGCCCTTGGGGAGGCAGCCCCATTATAGCAGCAGCATTTGCCGAAAAGGCGCGAAGCAGGGCGAAAGCGCCAGAATAGAACGCAGATATGACAAATGCAAAACCAAAGCAAGAGATATATTTTAGACATGTGATTTTTTAAAGGTCAAAAAGCAGCACCGGCGCCACAGGGAAAAAGAGTGGCGCCGGTGCTGTTTATTGCCGCGGCGCAAGAAAAAGCCCTTCGGGCTTTTAGCGCGAAGGGCTGATGTGTTTTTATCTAACGAAACTAAAGCTCGGCGAACTGGGTTTGGTAAAGCGAACGGTAGACGCCGCCCTGTAGGGCCATCAGCTGGGCGTGGGTGCCGCGCTCGGCGATGCCGTGGTCGGTCAGCACCACGATCTCGTCGGCGTTTTGCACGGTGGACAGGCGGTGCGCCACCACCAGCGTGGTGCGGTTTTGGGTCAAGGCGTCAAACGCCTGCTGGATGGCCTGCTCGGTGATGGTGTCCAGCGCGCTGGTGGCTTCGTCCAAAATGAGGATGGGCGGGTCTTTAAGGAAGACGCGCGCGATGGCGATGCGCTGCTTTTGCCCGCCGGAAAGCTTGGCCCCGCGCTCGCCGATGTAGGTGTCGTAGCCGTTTGGCAGCGACATGACAAAGTCGTGCAGGCCGGCCTGGATGGCGGCCTGCACAATGGCCTCCTCATCGGCGGCAAGGTTGCCATAGGCGATGTTTTCGCGGATGGAGCCGGTGAAGATGAAGACGTCCTGCTGCACGATGCCGATGGAGCGGCGCAGCTCGGTGTAATCGAAGGTTTGCGCGTCCACGCCGTCCAGCGTGATGGTGCCGTGCTGGGGGCTGTAAAAGCGCGGGATAAGGTGGCACAGGGTGGTCTTGCCGCCGCCCGAGGGCCCCACCAGCGCCAGCGTTTTGCCCGCGGGCACGTGCAGGGTGATGTGGCTGAGCACGGCGCCCTTGTCGCCATAGGTGAAGCTGACGTCGTCAAAGTGGATATCGCCTTTCACCACACGCGGGCTCTGCGGGTTTTCGGGGTTCTTTTCGGGCGCCTCTGCCATGGTCTCGGCAAAGCGGCGAAAGCCCGACATGCCGTCCTGGAACTGCTCCACAAACTGGTTCAGCCGCCGGATGGGCTGGGTGAAGTTGCCAATGTACAGCAGGTAGGCGGCAAAATCGCCGATGGTGATCTGCCCCAAAAAAACGAAGATGCCGGCCGCCACCAGCGCGGCCAGGGTGAGGATGTCGATGCCGAAGGACATGCCGGAGTGGTAGGAGGCCATCACCCGGTAGGCGGTGGCGTTGGCCTGCACCAAAGCGCCGGTGCGCCGGCCAAACTTCTCCTCCTCGTAGTCGGCGTTGGCAAAGGCCTTCACCACCCGAATGCCCGACAGGCTGTTCTGTAGGTCGGCATTGATGGCGGCGGTCTCCTCGCGCCGGCGGCGGAAGGCGCGCTGCAGGCGGGCCATCATCACCAGGGTGAAGGAGATGATAATGGGCAAAAGCAGGAAGATGATGCAGGTGAGCAGCAGGTTGATGCGCCCCAACAGCACAAAGGCCCCCACAAAGGACACCACGGAGATGAACAGGTCCTCCGGGCCGTGGTGGGCCAGCTCGCTTATCTCCATCAGGTCGTTCACGATGCGGCTCATCAGGCTGCCGGTCTGGTTTTCGTCAAAATAGCTGAAGGGCAGGCGCTGCATGTGGTGGAATAGGAG
>JBFXKS010000134.1:0-5386 GCA_050173515.1 Oscillospiraceae bacterium
GGCCAGAAGATCGCCATGCAGGAGATCGGCGAAGTGGGCCGTGCCGGCATGGCCATCATCAACGTGGGCATCCTGCGCGGCGTGCTGGAAGAGGGCATCAAGTTTTCCAACGAGCGCATCCTGTATGGCAAGCCCATCGCGAAACTGCAGTCCGTCCAGTTCGAGCTGGCCGATATCCGCGTGGACTACGAGGCCGCCAAGCGCCTGGCCTACGCCGCGTTCAGCAAAAAGGACGCCGGCCTGCCCGCCGCGCTGGACTTCTCCGTGGCCAAGCTCTTCGCCACCGAGGGCGCCGTGCGCTCCTCCAAGCGCTGCATGGACCTCATGGGCGGCTACGGCGTCATCAACGAGTACCCGGTGGGCCGCTATATGCGGGACGCGCTGTGCTCCATTGCCGCGGGCGGCACCTCCCACGTGCAGCGCCTCGTCATCGCCGGCCAAACGCTGAACGGCTTCAAGCCCTAACCCATACGCTTTGTAACCCCGGCGCGCCCTCGCCACCCGGCCTTTGCCGGGCGGCCGGGGCGCCCCGCCAATTTATTATATTGAGGTGAGCGTACGTTGGATATCGTTGTATGCATGAAACCGGTGCCGAACCCCGACGACTACGACAAGGTCGGCATCGACCCGAAAACCAAGCGCATCACGCGCGAGGGCATCCCCACCGTCATCAACCCGGTGGATAAAAACGCCCTCGAGGCCGCCTTGCAGCTGAAAAAAGAATTTGGCGGCAAGGTGAGCGTGCTGTCTATGGCGCCGCCCAGCGCCACCGAGAACCTGCGCGAGGCGCTGGCCATGGGCGCAGACGAAGCCTACCTGATGAGCGACATGGCCTTTGGCGGCGCCGACACCCTGGCCACCAGCTATTCGCTGGCCAAGGGCATCGAGAAGATCGGCCCCTTCGACATGGTGCTGTGCGGCGCCGAGAGCGCCGACGGCGCCACCGCGCAGGTGGCCTCGCAGCTGGGCGAAACGCTGGGCGTGCCCCACCTGTGGAATGTGTTCGCCCTTGAGGCCAAAGGCGACAAGCGCTTTGGCGTGAAGACCAAGGTGGAGAACGGCTCGATGGAATGGGAGCTGACGCTGCCCTGCCTGCTGGGCGTGGCGCGCGAGCTGAACGTGCCCCGTTTCATCTCCGCCATCGGCATCATCAAGGCCAAAAACAAGCCGCTCACCGTGTGGGGCCGCGCCGACTTTGACACCATGGACGACGTAAAACTGGGCCTGAAGGGCTCGCCCACGCAGGCCGGCGACATCTTCACGCCCGACATGAAGCGCAAGAGTGAGCAGATCGCCGGCGACGCCGAGGCCGTGGCCGACGAGATCATCAGCCGCCTGAAGGCATTGGGCATCCGCGTGGAAGGAGGGGCCGGCGCATGAGCAAGCAGATTTGGGTCTTTGCCGAGCAGGTTCAGGGCAAGCTGGACCCCATCGTATTTGAGCTGTTGACCAAGGCGCGGGATTTGGCGCCCCAGCTGGGCGAGGACACGCAGATAGGCGCCGTGCTTTTGGGCAGCGGCGTGGACGGCCTGGCCCAAGAGCTGGCCGACTTTGGCGCCGACGTGGTGTATGTGGCCGACGACGAGGCACTGGCCATGTACAACCCCATGCTTTACACGCCCGTCATCGCCGACCTGTGCAAAAAAGAGGGGCCGGAGATCTTCCTGTTCGGCGCCACCGCCATTGGCGCAGAGCTGGGCCCCACCGTGGCGGTGCCGCTGGCCACCGGCGTGGCCGCCCACTGCGTGGATATGCGCATCGGCGCCGACGGCATCATGGTGGCCGACGTGCCCTCCTTCGGCGGCAAGATCTTGGGCGAGATCCTCTGCCCGTACACCAAGCCGCAGATGGCCAGCGTCAAGTCGGGCATCTTTGTGTGTGGCACGCCCGAGGCAAAACCCCTGAACGTGAAGCAGGTGGACCTTTCCGCCCTGCCAAAAAGCGTGCCCCTGAAACCCGTGAAGCTGGAAAAGCGCGCAGTGGAAGGCGTGCCGCTGGACAAGGCCGACATCGTGCTCTGTGGCGGCTTCGGCCTCACCTGCCAGAACAGCTGGGACCAGATGACCACGCTGGCCGCCAAGATGAACGGCGCCGCCGGCGCCACGCGCCCCGCCATCGACGAGGGCTGGGCCCCCGGCGAGCACGTGATGATCGGCACCTCCGGCAAGTCCATCCGCCCCAAGGTCTACATCGGCTTTGGCATCTCCGGCGCCACCCACCACGTGTGTGGCATGAAGGACTCCGGCTATGTCATCAGCGTGAACCGGGACGAAAACGTGCCCATGTTCGAGGTGTCCGACGCCTTCGCCGTGGCCGACCCCTGCGCCGTCATCGACGCGCTGGTGGAAAAGCTGGGCTGATGTTCATTCCCACAGACGCCACGAGGCCCGGTGTGCGCATTGCGCACACCGGGCCTCTTTCTTTTTTCCAAAGCCGTTAATGCCCCAAAAACCGGGCGAGGAACTCCCGCAGGCGGCGGTTCTCCGGGTTTGTGAACACGGCCTCGGGGCTGTCGTCCACCTCGATGATGCCGTTGTCCATGAACAGCACGCGGTCGCTCACGTCCCGGGCAAAGGCCATCTCGTGGGTCACCACCATCATGGTGAGGCCCGTGTGGGCCAGCCCGGTGATCACCTTCAGCACCTCGCCCACCATCTCGGGGTCCAGCGCGCTGGTGGGCTCGTCGAACAGCAGCATCTCCGGCTCCATGCACAGCGCCCGCGCAATGGCCACCCGCTGCTGCTGCCCGCCGGACAGCTGCTTTGGTTTGGCGTTCGCATACTGCGCCATGCCCACGCGGTCCAGGTATTTTCGGGCCAGCTCCTGCGCCTCGGCCTTGCTCTTCTTTCCCACCTTCACCTGGCCCACCACGCAGTTCTCCAGCGCCGACAGGTTGGCAAACAGGTTGAACTGCTGGAACACCATGCCCACGCGCTTGCGGTACTGGGCCACGTTGCACTGTGCGTCCAGCACATTCTCCCCACGAAAGCGCACCTCCCCGGAGGTGGGCCACTCCAGCAGGTTGATGCACCGCAAAAAGGTGGACTTGCCCGAGCCGGACGAGCCGACGATGCTCACCACTTCGCCCGCGCCCACCTGCGTGTTGATGCCCTTCAATATCTCGTTGTGCCCAAAGGACTTTCTCAGCTCCCGAACTTCGATCACCGGCTGCATCCGTGGCCCTCCCCGCGTCCGTTTGTTTTCCTGCGCCCGCCTTTTCGCCTCACTTGCGCCGCTTCACCATGGGCATGGAAAGCGTGGTGGACGAGGCGATGAGCGTGTAGTTCTTTGGGCCGTCCATGCGGTTTTCCAAAAGCCGCAGCAGGCGCGAGGAGACAAAGGTCAGCGTCAGGTAAATGACCGCAGCGATGAAAAACGGCTCGTAGGTGCGATAGTACACCGCGCGTGTGACGCTGGTGGCATAGAACAATTCGCCCACCATGATGACGCTGAGCACCGACGAGTCTTTCAGGTTCACCACAAACTCGTTGCCGGTGGCGGGCAGGATGTTGCGGATGGCCTGCGGCAGCACCACGCTCAGCATGGCCTGCCAGTGGGTCATGCCCACCGACTTGGCGGCTTCGCTCTGGCCGTCGTCCACCGCCTGGATGCCGCCGCGCACGATCTCCGACATATACGCGCCGGTGTTCAGCGTGATGATGAGGAAGGCCGCCGGCATCTTTTCTATGCTCAGGCCCGCAAACTCGGTGAGCCCGTAAAAGATGAGCATCGCCTGCACCATCATGGGCGTACCGCGGAACACCTCGATATAGACCGCCAGCACCGCGTTCACACACCGCAGCACAATGCTGCGCGGCGTCTCATGCGTTTGCCCGCCGCGCCGCAGCGGGATGGTGCGCACGATGCCCACCGCAAGGCCGATGGCAAGGCCGGCCAACGTGCCCACCACCGCCAGCAATATGGTCACCAGCGTACCTTTGGCATACTGCGGGCCATATTGCTGCAGCAAAAAAACGATCCATCCCCAAAATCCCCGTTCCACTTCACCCACTCCTCACGCCGGGCAGTTCTGCCGCATCCATCCGCGGGCCTTTGGTGCTATTCGGTCAACGGCTGGTTCTCCACCGCGTCCTGCATCAGCTGCTCGCGCGTCTCTTCACTGATGGTGGCCAGCGCCTTGTTCAGCGCCGCTTTCAGCGTGTCTTCGCCCTTGCGGATGCCAATGGCGATCGAGGCCTCGCCGTCGCCGTACTCGAAGCCGTCGGCGCCCTCAAAGGCCACAAAGGTGAGGCTGGGGTTGCTGGTTTTGGCCGACACCGCGCCCGGCCGCTCGGACACATAGCCGTCGATGCGCCCCGAGGTGAGCGCCGCCACCATGGTGGGAAAGTCCTTCATGGCCTCCTGCTTGTCCACGCCGTCTATCTGGTCTATCAGGTCGTAGTGGAAGGTGCCCAGCTGCCCGGTGATCTTCGCGCCGGCAAAGTCGGCCAAGCTGGTGGCGTTGGCATAGGGGCTGTCGTTTTGTATCACCACCACCAGGTCTGAGGTGTAGTAGTCATCGGTGAAATCCAGCGTCTCGCGCCGCTGGGCCGTGTTGGACATGCCGGCAATGATGGCGTCGATCTTGCCGGAGGTGAGGCTTGGGGGCAGCCCGTCCCACTCGGTCTTCACGATCTCCAGCTCGCAGCCCAGCTCGGCGGCCACCAGCTTTGCGATCTCCACGTCGTATCCGCCGGCATAGGTGCCGTCGCCCAGGGCCACGGCGCCGTTGGCGTCGCCGTTCTGCGTCCAGTTGAACGGCGCATAGGCACACTCCATGCCCACCCGCAGCGTCTCGGGCACGCCCTTGTCCGCGTCTGCGCCACCAGAGCCTCCACAGGCGGAAAACAGCATCGCCGCCGCCAGCGCCAAAACAGCCAATATCGATAATCTCCGGAATTTTCTCATCATCAAACCTCCACATCATTCATCGCTTCGAAACCGCTCGAAAAAAAGTTTCTCCGCAAACAATTCAGTACCATCATAGTATAAACGGGCCGCAAGTTCAACAGGAAAATGCGCCCCTGCGCCGCGCAAGCCTGCAATGCCCACCCGCAGCGGCGCCTTTTGCCATGCCGCCGCAGCATGGTTCCCGCGCTTTGCTATCGCAGAAACCGCCCAATGTGTTATAATATCTGTAGTAATGCCTTTCTGCCAAAGGCACCACCCAAGCCAGCCGAGGAGGCCCCCCATGAAACAAGAACCCATTCTGGTCTTGCGCCCTTCCCGTGTGTGGCTGGCGCTCCATCTCGGCGTTTTCGCCACCATCGTTGCCTTCTTTTTCTATTATTCTCCCCCACCGTTTTCCTATTCCTTTAGCAACGGGAAACCTGCCGAAATGTTGCTGAGTGTGGCCTTATCGGTAGTGAGTAGGGGGGTCACGGCC
>JBFXKS010000135.1:0-5359 GCA_050173515.1 Oscillospiraceae bacterium
CCTGGGTGTTCAGCCTGTTTTACAAACGGCTGCTGACCCTGCTGGCCAGCCAGAAGCTGAAAAGCGACTACCGGCTGGGCGAGCTGGGCGCGCGCGGCAGCCTCTCGGCCCTGCTGCGAAAAGAGGGGCGGAAATTTTTGGGCACACCGGTGCTGACCTTGAACGGCGGGTTTGGCGTTTTATTGGCCGTGGTGGGCGGCATCGCCGCGCTGTTCTTCAAAGAGACCATTGCCGGGTTCCTGGCCGAGGCGATGAACATGGGCGTGGGCGAGCTGCTGACGACCTACTTGACGCCGGGGCTTTTGGCCGCAGCGGCCTTCCTGTGCTCCATGACCTATATCTCGTGTGTGTCCATCAGCCTGGAGGGCAAGACGCTGTGGATACTGAAAGAGGCGCCGCTGGGCACCGGGCGCATCTTTGCGGCGAAGGCCGGCTTCAACCTGCTATTGAGCGGCACGGGCCTTGTGGTGTGCGTGCTGCTGCTGTGGCCGGCCTTTTCCCTGCCGGTGCTGGACGTGGTGTGCATGCTGGTGCTGGGGCTGCTGTTCACAACGCTGTGCTCCACGCTGGGGCTGTTTGTGAACCTGCTTTTGCCACGTATGGACGCGGAGAACGACACGATGGTGGTGAAGAACAGCGCCAGCGTGATCGTGACGATGCTGGTAGAGTTTGTGCTTTTGGCCCTGTTTGTGGTATTATTTATTCTAGTGCGCGGTTTGGGTTTTGGGGTGTACACCCTGATAAGCGGCGCGATATTGCTGGCGCTGAACGCCGGGGTGCTGCTGCTGCTGAACACCACCGGACGTAAATTATTTGCGCAATTATAGCGCTTTTGGAGGGCGGATGGGATGACCGCATCATTTGTTTTATCAATTGTGATGGCGCTGGTGCTTTTTGGCGTGCCGGTGGGGTTTTTCTTCTACTATGCGCTGAAGGTGCCGAAGTATATCTTGCCATACGTCATGGGCATGGTGACCTTCACCGTCACGCAGATCCTTTTGCGGTTCCCGCTCGTCTCCTTTCTGGAAAACATGTTCTGGTTCAAAAGCTTCCAGATGTTCCACCCCATTTGGGCCACGGCCTTCTACGCCTTTTCGGCCGGGCTGTTTGAAGAGGGCGGGCGGTATATCTCCATGCGCTACTTCATGCGCGAGCGCCAGGGCTGGAACCAGGCGGTGATCTTCGGTTTGGGGCACGGCGGCGTGGAGGCCATGTGGCTGCTGGGGCTGAACCTGGTGTACGGGCTGTTTGCCGACCGGGGCAGCCTGATGGCCCTGCCGACAGAGGCGCTGCTGATAAGTTTTGTCGAGCGGGTGCTGGCAGTGTTGTTCCACATGGCCATCAGCGTGATGGTGATGGTGGTGGTGCAAAAGCGCAAGCCGCTGTTTCTGGTGTTGGTCATGGTCATCCACGGGGTGTTCAACTTTGTGCCGCAGCTGGCCATTTGGGCCGGCGTGGGCAACTGGGCGGTGGAGGGCATCATCCTGTTGATGGTGCTGGCGCTGATGGCCTATGCCGCGTACGCACGAAAGGCCGAGTGGCTGAGCGAGGAGGAGATGATATGGTGAGGGGTGCCGGACGGTTCAAAAAGGCGCTGGCCGCCGTGCTGTGCCTGGTGCTGATCGGCCTTTTGGTCGGCTGCTCGAACGGGAAACTGCCCGACGGCATGGAGGAGGACGACCTGATTGCCCGCGCGAAAGCCGCCGGCGACGCCCTGGTGGCGCGGGACTACGAGGCTTTCCTGGAGATGTTCCCAAAGGACGGACGCGGCGATTTGACCGTGGAGGTCCTGGCGAGCTATTATGACCCGGTGCTGGACGCTCTGGGCACGGGCGGGCGCTACAGCAATGTGGCCGTGGGCCCCTACACCGATGCGGACGGCACGCAGTACGGCGTGGTGCTGGTGGAGCAGATGTTTGCCAAAGGCTCGATGAACCACACGGCCACCTTCGCCGAGGGCCCCCAGCTGATCGGCTTTATACGAACAGACCGTGATGCGTAGGTGCTTTAGCACTGCTTTTGGCTTTGCCGCAGGCAAAACAAAAGCACACCGACCTCGCAGAGGCAAGCCCGCAGGGCGCAGGCGATGCGCTAAGGGCGGGCGGGGTGCTTTAGCACTGCTTGTATGGATACACAAGCAAAAGCCTCCTCTTTTCGAGGAGGCTTTTTTATGTCCGTTTTTGGTAAAGGCCACAGGCCCTGCCTTCGGCAGGGCCTGTGGCGCTCACTAAAGCCTTTCGGGCGTATTATACCAGCTCGATGACGGCCATGGGGGCCGCGTCGCCCCGGCGCGGGCCGGTGCGCACGATGCGGGTGTAGCCGCCGGCGCGGTCGGCATATTTGGGGGCTGTCTCGTCGATGAGCTTTTTGGCAACGCTCTCTTTGGTGATGTAGGAAAACACCTGGCGCTTGGAGTGCAGGTCGGAGTTTTTCCCGAGGGTGATCATTTTTTCGGCCATCGAACGCACCTCTTTGGCACGGGTGACGGTGGTTTCGATTTTGCCGTTCTCGATAAGATAGGTGACCATACCGCGCAGCATCGCTTTGCGGTGGGCGCTTGCCCTACCGAGCTTTCTGGTTCCGGGCATACCGTTTCCTCCTTTGCGGAATTGATAGCGGTGGGATGAAAGGGGCTTTGGGGGCCGCCTTGTTATTCGTCCTCGTTGGCCAGGCTGAAACCCAGGGAGTGCAGCTTTTCGATGACTTCCTCCAGGCTCTTGCGGCCGAGGTTGCGCACTTTCATCATCTCTTCCTCGGTTTTGCTGACCAGGTCTTCCACGGTGTTGATGCCTGCGCGCTTGAGGCAGTTGAAGCTGCGGACCGAGAGGTCCAGCTCTTCGATGGTCATCTCAAGCGCTTTTTCCTTGCCTTTGTCGTCCTTTTCCACCATGATCTCGGTGTCCAGGCCGTCCTCGCTGAGGGTGATGAACAGGTTCAGGTGCTCCGTCATGATGCGGGCGGCAAGGCTCACCGCCTCTTTGGCAGAGGAGGTGCCGTCTGTCCAGACTTCAAGGCTGAGCTTGTCATAGTCGGTGATCTGGCCCACACGGGTGTTCTCCACGCCGTAGTTCACCTTCAGCACCGGGGTGTAGATGCTGTCTACCGGGATGGAACCGAGGCCGGCTTCGTCGGCGCTGGCCTTGTTGCGTTCCGCCGGCACATAGCCGCGGCCGCGATCAAACGTGAGCTCCATGATGAGGCGGCCATTCTCGGCGAGGCTGGCCACATGGTGCTCGGGGTTCAGTATCTCTATCTCGGCGTCCTGCCCGATGTCGCCGGCAGTGACTTCGCGCGGGCCGGTGGCTTCAAGGCGCACGGTTTTGGGCAGGTCGGAGTAGAGCTTGGCGTAGATGCCCTTGACGTTCAGCACAATCTCGGTGACGTCCTCCTGGACGCCCTCCACGGTGGAAAACTCGTGCACGATGCCGTCTATTTTAATGCTGGTGGCCGCCACACCGGGCAGCGAGGAGAGCAATATCCTGCGCAGGCTGTTGCCAAGAGTGGTACCGAAGCCACGCTCCAAAGGCTCTACCACGAATTTGCCGTAGCATCCGTCGGGCGAGAGCTCTGCGGTCTCGATTCTTGGCCGTTCTATTTCCATCATCGTAAACCCTCCAATCGCGGGCGGGCGTGGGGGCCCTGCCCTGAATCTTGTGAAATGTGGGACAAGGTGGGTTATTTGGAATACAGCTCTACGATCAGTTGCTCCTCAATATCAAAGTCGATGTCATCGCGCTCAGGCATTTTGTCAATAGAGACCGCCATCTTCTCGCCGTCTTTGGCCATCCAGGACGGCACGGGACGCGCGGAATTCTTCTCGGCGCTCTCTTTGATCTTGCCGGAATCGACCGACTTGACGCTGACCTTGTCGCCCTCTTTCACCAAGAAGGACGGAATGTCTACGATTTTGCCGTTCACCTTGAAATGGCGATGCAGCACCAGCTGGCGGGCCTCCTTGCGGGACATGGCAAAGCCCGCGCGGTAGACGACATTGTCCAGCCGGCTCTCCAAAATGCGCAACAGGTTTTCGCCGGTGATACCGGTTTTGCGCTCGGCCATCTCGAAATACTTGGCGAACTGGCTCTCCAAAACGCCGTAGTAGCGCTTGGCCTTTTGCTTGGCACGCAGCTGCAGGCCATACTCGGAGGTTTTTTTGCGCATTTGGTTCTGCCCGTGCTGCCCCGGCGGGAAGCTGCGGCGCACCATGGCGCATTTTTCAGAATAGCAGCGGTCCCCTTTCAGGAACAGCTTTTGGTTTTCGCGGCGGCACAGCCGGCACACGGCACCTGTGTATCTTGCCATAGGGGAAATTCCTCCTTGTTTTAAATGCGGCGGCGTTTGGGCGGGCGGCAGCCGTTGTGGGGCACGGGCGTCACGTCTTTGATCATATCCACTTCAAGGCCGGTGGCCTGCAGCGCACGGATGGCGGCCTCACGGCCGGAACCCGGGCCCTTCACGTAGACTTCGACGCTTTTCATGCCGTGCTCCATGGCGGTGCGCGCGGCCGTCTCGGCGGCGGTTTGGGCGGCATACGGCGTAGACTTGCGCGAGCCGCGGAAGCCCAGCCCGCCGGACGACGCCCAGCTGATGGCGTTGCCCTTCACGTCGGTGATGGTGACGATGGTGTTGTTGAAGGTGCTTTGGATGTGGGCGGCGCCGCGTTCGATGTTCTTGCGTTCGCGCCGCTTGGTGCGGCTGGCGCCCTTTTTGGCAGATGCTTTTGTAGCCATTCGATCCTCCTATACAAGTATCTGGTATCTGGTTTTCTTTGGAAAAGGAGAGGTGTTTTGAGATTTGGGGATAGCGCAACCGCACTTTTCCCACGCACAAAACCAACAATTGGTTCCTTTACTTCAAATGGTACGGCCGGCAACTGAAACAGACATGTCATTCAGCACTGTTGTCTGTTTCATAGGCCGTGCGACCTCTGGCGATCGGAGGGACTGGGAACCATCGCAACGGTTCCCAGTGGCCTTTTGGTACTTTTGGGCCAAATCCAAAAGTACGACCACTGCCCTGCACTTTGCTTGCGATTTCCGCAAGCCATCGCTCGCGCTTACGCGCCCTTCCCACCGCGGTCGCTTTGCTCCCATGCCTCACGCGCCTTGGGGCCGTTCGGCATGCGGCGGGTTCGCGATGTTTGCTCCGCAAGCCATCGCTCGCGCTTACGCGCCCTACTTCTTCTTGTTCGCCACGGTGCGTTTGGGGCCTTTGCGGGTGCGCGCGTTGGTTTTGGTGCGCTGGCCGCGAACGGGCAGGCCCTTGCGGTGGCGAATGCCGCGATAGCTTTGGTTCTCCACAAGGCGCTGGATGTCCAGCGCCACATTGCGGTGCAATTCGCCTTCCACGGTGAGATACT
>JBFXKS010000136.1:0-5355 GCA_050173515.1 Oscillospiraceae bacterium
CCAAGAGCAACACGAAGTTCGGCCCGCTCAGCGCATCCACCAGCCACTTGGCCGGCGGTATGGCCGCCGCCACACCCTGCCGCATCGCCTCGACGGCGTTGGATTCCAAGGCGTTCTCCGGCCCAAAGACGCCGGTGAATGAAAAGCTCAGCACACAGATGGCCACGATCAACAGCAGGCTGAAGATGGTGGTAAACAAGGTTTTTTTGCCCAGCTTTGAGATGAGCAGGCTGATGACGCACCCGAACACCATGGAGACGAGTGTGGGCACCAGCGCCAGAAAGACGCCCGCCACGATGAGAAGGATCATGAACACCACGCCGCCGCTGCCGCCGTACACCAGCCAGGCCACTCCGGCCGGTATCAGCATCAGTTCCACCATCATCAGCGTCTCCAGGTACAGCGCCAGCACCCGTGCCAGCATCACCGAAAAGGCCGACACCGGCAGGCTCATCACAAGGTCGATGTCCTTGGGCGAGTACAGCAGGCTCTGCCCCATGAACAGTGTCATCACCAGCGGGAAGCCGATGGCCATCACCGACATGATCATCAGCATGATGTCCAGCCCGCCCACCGGGCCCAGCGCGCCGCCCAGCAGGAAAGAGTATGTGCCCGAAAGGTAGATCATCAAGGCGCCCATGATGACCAGCGCGCTGATGCCGGTGGCCGCTTTTTTCTTTCTGCGGCTGCCGATGTTTGCGCTGGTGAGCAGCAGGTTCTTAAAGTTCACGCGCAACAGGGCCATAAACGCTTTCATCATTTCACCTCCGCGCTGTCAAAGTCCGGCACGGCCTCGCCCGCGCTCTCCTGCGCCAGCTCCAAAAAGACGTGCTCAAGCGATGATTTGCCCACGATGTCGGCGGTGCGTCCGGCCTCCACCAGGCGGCCGTCCTTGATGATGGCGATTTTGTGGCACAGCTTTTCGGCCACCTCCAGCACGTGGGTGGAGAAGAACACGGCGCCGCCTCTCTGGCATATCTCGTGCAAAAATTCTTTCATGCGGTAGCTGGCCAGCGGGTCCAGCCCCACAAAGGGCTCGTCCAAAATCATCAGGCGCGGCTCGCGGATGAAGGCCGAGATGAGCGCCAGCTTCTGCTTCATGCCGTGCGAGTAGCTGGAGATGGGGCTGCCCAGCACGCCGGTCAGCTCAAAGGCGTCGGCATATTTGCCGATCAGCGTTTTGCGCCGGTCGGCGGGGATGCCGTAGATGTCTGCGATGAACTCCAAAAACTTGATGCCCGACAAGAACTCGTACAGGTCGGGGTTGTCCGGCAAAAAGGCGGTCACGCGCTTGGCGGCCACCGGCTCCTTCACCACGTCGTGCCCGTCAATGGTGATGCTGCCGCCGTCGAAGGCCAGGATGCCCGCCACCGCGCGCAGGGTGGTGGTTTTGCCCGCGCCGTTGTGCCCGATGAAGCCGTACAACTCGCCCGCCTGCACCTGCAGGCTCAAATCGTCCACGGCCCGCTTGCCGCCGGAGTAGGTCTTGGTCAAATGGCTGATGTTCAACATGGTTTTGCCTCCCGTTGCATGTTAAGGGGCCTTTCGGCCCACCGCGTTTACCAATGGTTTCCCAGTGCGTATTCATGACTTTGCGTTTTTACGGCACGGGTTATTTGAAGAGTGGTCAAGGGCTAAGGTGTGGCATCTGCTTCCAAAGAGTCCAGCCACGCGCGCAGCTTTTCCAGCACGCCGCGGTTCAAATGATACACCACATGCTGCTTTTCCCGCCGGTCCTGCAAAAGCCCGCTGGCTTTCAATATCGACAGATGGTGGCTCACCGAGGGCGCGCTCATCTCAAAGCGCGCTGCGATGTCCCCGGCGCTCAAATCGCCCTCCTTGGCCAGCATTTCCAAGATTTGCCGCCGCGTCACATCCCCCAGCGCCTTAAAAATGTCGTGCTGCATCGCCAATCACCTGCCATATTCTGTATTTCTATAAAAATACAATTATATAATTAGATAATTAACTAATATCTTTATATTTATCATACCATCCCGCCAAAATGCTGTCAATATTTTTTTATTGGCACTTGCCTGCCGGCGGCGCAATTGACAAACCCCGCCCAAATCCGCTATGGTGTTGAAAGGGTAAAAAGGAGGCCATCCATGCTGGTCAGCGCGCAACACATCTCAAAAAGCTTCCTCGACGACGTCATCCTCAGTGACGTCGATTTCGAGGTGCGCGAAAACGACCGCATCGGCCTGCTGGGCGCCAATGGCGCCGGAAAGACCACGCTGCTGAATATTTTGGCGGGCAGCCTTGAGCCCGACGAAGGCACCCTCACCCGCGCGCGGGATCTGGAGATAGGCTATCTGCGCCAGAACGACGCGCTGGACAGCAGCCGCACGCTGGAGGAGGAGGCCCGCGACGCCTTCGCCCGCGTGGACGCGCTGAAGGCCGAGATGGACGCCTGTGCCCAGCGCCTGGCCGCCCAGCCGCAAAACGCGGGGCTGCTGGCCGAGTACGACGCCCTCGCCGCCCGTTTCGAGGCGCTGGACGGCTACCGTGTTGACGAGCGCATCAGCCGGGTGCTCACCGGGCTGGGCTTTGCCGCCTTCAGCCGCGAGACGCCGGTGTCCACGCTCTCCGGCGGCGAGAAGATGCGCTTTGCCTTTGCCAAGATGCTTTTGCGCCAGCCGGACCTGCTGATGCTGGACGAGCCCACCAACCACCTGGATTTTTCGATGCTGGCGTGGCTGGAGGACTACCTGCAAAGCTACAAAGGCGCGGTGGTGGTGGTCAGCCACGACCGCTACTTCCTCGACGCCATCGCCTCCGACATCTGCGAGATCGAGCGCCACTGGCTCACCCGGTACCGCGGTGGCTATTCCAGCTTCGTGGTGCAAAAGGCCGAGCGGCGCAAAACCGCCCTGCGCGCGTGGGAGAAGCAGCAGGAGGAGATCGCCAAGATGGAGGACTATGTGCGCCGCAACCTCGTGCGGGCCTCCACCACCAAAATGGCACAGAGCCGCCGCAACACGCTGGAAAAAATGGAGCGGCTGGAAAAGCCGCCGCCTGCGCCAAAGGCCATCAGCCTGCGCTTTACCTACGATGTGGAACCCTTTCAATCGGTGTTACAGTGCGAGGACCTCGCGATGCACGTGGGCGAGGGGGCGAATGCCCGCCCGCTGTTTTCCGGCCTGCAGCTGGAGGTGCTGCGCGGCGAGAAGATCGCGTTGGTGGGGCCGAACGGGGTGGGCAAGTCCTCCTTTTTGAAGGCCATCCAAAACAAGGTGAGCCACCAAGGCAGCGCGCGCTGGGGCGGCAACGTGCGCCTGGGCTATTTCGACCAGGAGCTGGACGGCCTGGACATGGAGGCCACCGTGCTGGAGGCGGTGCACAGCCAGTACCCGCAGAAGACGGAGTTCGAGATACGCAGCGCGCTGGGCCGCATGCTGCTGGAGGGCGAGGCCGTCTACAAGAAGGTGCGCCAGCTCTCCGGGGCCAACCGCGCCAAGGTGGCGTTCACCATTTTGCAGATGCGCCGCGCCAATGTGCTGCTGCTTGACGAGCCCACCAACCACCTGGACTATCAGGCGAAAGAGGTGCTGGAGGACGCCCTGCGCGCCTTCACCGGCACGCTGCTGGTGGTCAGCCACGATCGCTATTTCCTGCGGCGGGTGCCCACGGTGATCTTGGAGATGACCGACGCGGGCTTTGTGCGCACCGAGGGCAACTACGACGTTTACCGCGCCGAGCGCCAGGCGCCGCAGCCGATGCTCGCCGCAAAGCCGGCGCCGCAGGAGGAAAAGCCGGAGAGCGGCAACTACCGCAGCAAAAAGCAGCGCGCACAGGACGCCCAGCGCCGCACGCGGCTGCTGGAGCTGGAGCGGCAGATCGCCGAAGTGGAGCAGCAGCTGGAGGCGGACGGCGCGGTGCTGGCAGATGGGGCCAACGCCAGCGATTTCGAGAAGCTGGCCCGGTGCAGCCAGGCGCTGGATGAGAACAACGCCCGGCTGGACGTATTGATGGAGGAGTGGCTGGCGCTCACCGGCGAGGATTAGGGACGCGCCCCAGCGGGCGCGGGACATGAAAAAGGCGGCGCAGCATTGCCCTTTACGCTGCGCCGCCTGATTTTGTTGGGTTTGTACGCTGTTAAAATACCTGCCACCTGTGAAAAAACGCTGCCTGCTAGGGTGCACGGCCGCCGGAAACGACGGCCAGTTCCTGCGCCAGCAATGCCTCCAGGTCGCCCAGGTCGCCCTCGGCGAGGTGCTCGAACGAGTGGCCCGCGCCGTTGCAGGTGCAGTAGGCCACGCCGTCCAGCTTGAACTGCGAGCCGCCCACACAGCGGCTGTTGCACAGGTTACAGCTGCGCGTGCTGATGAGCGCCTGCTTCACGGCCGTGCAGGCCCGCTCGGCCACGGCGCTGTACTGGGCCAGATGGTGCAGGTCTGCCTTCACGCGCCAGCGCTGCGCGTTGCAGATGATGGTGAAAAGGCTGCGCCGCGGGCTGGATGAAAAATACTGGATGCGGTGGTAGACCGGGCCGCTGCGCGCCTGCACGGCGCAGCCCTGCCGCTGGGCCCAGTGGTGCAGCGCCACGGCCAAGGCGCGGCCTTCGCCCGGGATAACGCCCAGCATTTCTTCGGCGCCAGTGGCGGCCGGCAGCGGTTTTCTGGCCATGGGGACCTCCTGCGCAGGTTGGTGGCAAACGGGCCGTGCCGCTTGCCGCTTCAAAAAAGCCGGGCGCAAGCGCCCGGCAAAAAACGGCATTCAGGACGGTAGATTACGGCAAGTGCTTTTTTAATACTCGTCTTTTGGTTTCAGCTCGAAATAGTCGCGCGCGTGGTGGCACACCGGGCACTCCAGCGGGGCGCTTTTGCCAATGTGGAAGTGGCCGCAGTTCGAGCATTTCCACACCTGCTCGGTCTCGCGGGCAAACACCTTGCCCTCTTCGATGTTCTTTTTCAGGGCCAGGTAGCGCTCCTCGTGGGTCTTCTCGATGGCGGCCACGCCTTCGAACTGCTTGGCCAGCGTGTTGAAGCCCTCTTCATAGGCGGTTTTGGCCATGCCGTCATACATGTCGCTCCACTCGTAGTGCTCGCCGGCCGCGGCGTCTATCAGGTTGGTCACCGTGTCGGGCACCTCGCCGCCGTGCAGCGCCTTGAACCACAGCTCGGCGTGCTCTTTCTCGTTGCCGGCCGTCTCGGTGAAGATGTTGGAGATCTGGACGTACCCCTCGCTTTTCGCCTTGGACGCATAGAAGGTGTACTTGGTGCGGGCCTGGCTTTCGCCCGCAAAGGCGATCTGCAGGTTTTTCTCGGTCTGAGAGCCTTTCAAATCCATGGTCTAGCCTCCTCTTTTACTCTATAATGTCCGCCGGCCCTTCGGCAAAGGCCGTGCGAAAGC
>JBFXKS010000137.1:0-5325 GCA_050173515.1 Oscillospiraceae bacterium
GCGGTGGCCCACGCGGCGCGCACTGCCCTTTACCGGCCTATCGGTGATGATGTTCAGCTTTTTGCCCTTGCCCTGCTTCACCACTTTGCCCGTTACCTTGGCGCCGGGCACCGTGGGCTTGCCCACCGTGACGTTCCCGTCTTCGCCCACCACCAGCACCTCGTCGAAGGTGACGGTGTCCTCGGCTTCGGCATAGAGCTTTTCGACGAAAATGACATCGCCTTTTTCCACGCGGTACTGCTTACCGCCCGTTTTGATCACTGCGTACATAGTGAACCCTCGTCTATTCCAAGTCTCGCTGGAAGCAGCCCATTTTCAGGGTGCGGGTGGCCCGCGCGCTGCGCGCAACACTTACAAACCCGTTCCAAGCGGCCTAATTACTATATCACACCCGGCGGCGCCGTGTCAACTGGCGCACCCCGCCTATTTCCGGCGGCCGCCGCGGCGGGCAAGGTAGCGCGCCAGCATGGCGATGAACACCGCGCCCACCACCACAAAAATCAGGTTGAGGCTCTCTATTTCGCCGGCCACCGCCGGCCCGCTCTCCGGTATCTCGCGGTTGGCCAGCGCTGCCGCCTTCCACGGCGCATCGTGCGGCCCCGGCGCAAACAGGTTTTCCGGCAGCTTGGCGCCATGCATCAGCCCAGCCTGGCCATGGCCGCCTTCACGGTGTTGGCCATCAGCATGGCGCGGGTCATGGGGCCCACGCCACCCGGCACCGGCGTGATGGCCGAGGCCACCTGCCGCACCGCCTCGAAATCCACGTCGCCACACAGCTTGCCGTTCATATCTCGGTTCATGCCCACGTCGATGACCACCGCGCCCGGCTTCACCATGTCTGCGGTGATGAAATTCGCCCGCCCGATGGCCGACACCAGGATGTCGGCCGCGGCGCACTTGCCTTTCAGGTCCTGCGTTTTGGAGTGGCACAGCGTGACGGTGGCGTTTTGCCCCGTCAGCAGGGCGGCCATCGGCTTGCCCACGATGTTGCTGCGGCCCACCACCACGGCGTCCTTCCCGGCGATGGACACCCCGGCCTGCTGCAGCATGTACAGGCAGCCCGCCGGCGTGCAGGGCACCAGGCCCGGCTGGCCTATCTGCAAACGGCCGGTGTTCACCGCGGTAAAGCCGTCCACGTCCTTGGCCGGACTGATGGCCTCGATGACGCGCTGGGCGTCGATTTGTGTTGGCAGCGGCAGCTGCACCAAAATGCCGTGGGTCAGCGGGTCGTCGTTCTCTGTACCGATCAAACGCAGCAGGTCGTTTTCAGTGGTGCTTGCCGGCAGGCGCACCACCCGGCTCTCGATGCCGCTCTCGCCACAGTCCTTCTCCTTGCCGCGCACATAGATGGCGGAGGCGGGGTCCTCACCCACCAAAAAGACGACCAGCCGGGGCTGCACGCCCTGCAGCAGCAAGGCTTTTGCCTGCCGCGCGGCCTCGGCCTTCACCTTTTCGGCCAGTGCCAGGCCGTCAATCAGCTTTGCCGGCATGTTCATCCTCCTGTTTCGCCGCGTCTGTGGCCGGGCCATCCTCTTCGGCCGTGGCGCCGTCTTCCGGCGGCAACTCATCGGCCGCCACCGGCGCGATCACCTCAATGACCTCGATCTCCTCGATGACCTCGACCACCTCAAGTTCCACCACGTCGTCCGCGGCGGCATCCTCTGTCTTTTCGTCGCCGGGAAGCTCGTCTGCCTGCGTTTCAGGCGTTTTCGATGTCTTTTCTTCATCCGGCTTTTCGTCGCCCTCGGCGGCATCGGGGGCCGTGGCCAGCACAAAGCGCGCCATCTCCAGGCGCTGCTCCTTGGAGGGGCTGCGCGTGTTGGCCGGCCAGCTGATGGTCACCTTGGTGGGGCCGTCGGGCCCGTCCAGCTTCACCACCGCCGTGTGCGGCGGAATCTCCGGCACCACCAGCGGCTTGCCCGCCATCTTGCGCCGCGCAATGATCCACACCACCAGCGCGATGACCACGCTGGCGGCCGCCAGCACCTGGCTCACCCGCACCATGCCCACCATCAGCGGGTCGGTGCGCAGGCCCTCGATGAAAAAGCGCCCAAGGCCGTACCAGATGACATAGAACAGGACCAGTTCACCGTTGAACCGTCGTTTTTTGCGGTAAAGGAACAGCAGCAAAAAGCCCAGCGCACACCACAGGCTCTCGTACAAAAAGGTGGGGTGCACCGGCAGGGCCGGGTCCACCACGATGCCGTGCGCTTCCAGCGGAAAACGGTTGTACTGCAGGTAGCTGGTGGTGCTGGGGCTGATCATGCCCCAGGGCAGCGTGGTGTTGGTGCCGAAGGCCTCCTGGTTGAAAAAATTGCCCCAGCGGCCAATGGACTGGCCGATCAAAAAGGACATGCCCGTCACGTCGCACAGGGGCAAAAACGGCAGCTTGCGTATCTTGCAGCCCACCAGCGCGCCCAAAAACGCCCCGATGATGGCCCCGTAGATGGCGATGCCGCCGCTTCGAAGATCGATGATGGAAAAGAAGGTGGGGTAGCTTTGCCCGCTGAACAGCACATAGTACAGCCGGCCAAACACGATGGCCGTGATAAAACCGATGATGATCACATCCACCATCTTGTCGCTGTCCAGCCCGAACAGGTTGGCCTGGCGAAACGCGAACAACAGCGCCAGGGCCAGCCCCAGCCCAATGATGATGCCATACCAGTAGACGTCGACCCCGAACAGGCTGAAAGCCACCCGGTTCAGCTCGATGGATATGCCAAGCCCCGGAAACTGCACCAAATTCGACAAGTTAATCACTCTCCAATATAATAGTCATCTTATCGCCACTGTGGTGGGCCGCTATGCCGGCTCCACCACCACAAAAGCGCTGGTCTCCTCTTTCATCATAACGGCCAGCGCCTCTTCCACATCCTGTGGTGTCAGCGCTGCCACGGCGGCCAGCTCGCCCGCCGGCGTGCGGCGGCGGAAATAGCTGGCACACAGCTGGGTGGCCACGCGCTCCACGCTCTCAAGGTCTGCAATGGCCTCGCCGTACATCATGCGCTTGCACATCTCGAACTGCTCGCGGTCTATGCCCTCTCGCCGCTGGCGCAATATCTCGTCGAACACGGCCTGGCGCACCTTCTCCGGCTCGTTGCTCTCGCCCGAGACGACAAAATACAGGCATTCCTGGTTGCAGCCAAACTCGCAGGCAAAGCCCGGCTGGATCAGCCCCTCGTCGTACAGCCGGCGGTACAGCGTGCTGGTCTCGCCACACAAAAGCTCGCCCAGCATGTCGCACACCACCTCGGTTTGGGTGGTGTCGCCCACCACTGGCAGCTCTTTGAAGCCCAGCGCAAACAGCGGCATCGCCACCGGCATTGCAAGGGTCTTGCGCTCGGCGGCCACGTGCCGCGGCTCCTCTGGGAACACCCGGCGCGTGGGCGGGGCCTTCTCGGCCGGCAGCCCGGCGCGCTCCACGGCCTCCAGCAGCGTGTCCATGCTCACATTGCCGGCCACGCACAGCGCCATGTTGCCCGGGTTATAAAAGGCGTCGGTGCACGCGTACAGTATCTCGGGCGTGATCTCGGCAATAGAGGCCACCGTGCCGGCGATGTCGTCGCGCACCGGGTGGTTGTGGTACAAACACTCCAGCAGCGTGAAGAAGCAGCGCATCTCGGCGTTGTCTTCGTACATGCCTATCTCCTGCGCGATGATGCCCTGCTCTTTTTGCACCGTTTGCGCGGTGAAGTGCGGGTGGCCCACAAAAGAAAGCAGGATATCCAGGTTGCGCTCGATGTGGCTGGCCGCGGTGAAGATATAACTGGTGCGGTCGAACCCGGTGTAGGCGTTGGCCACGGCGCCCGTTTGCCCATACAGCGCAAAGGCGTCCACGCCGTCGTCGTTTTCAAACATCTTGTGCTCCAGAAAATGGGCCACACCGGCCGGCAACACCACGCTTTTCCCGCCGTGCTCGAACGCGCGGTTGATGGAGCTGAAGCCCGCGGCGTACACGGCGTGCACGGCGCCGTAGTTCGGCATGGGCAGCAGGCGCACCACCAGCCCGTTGGGCAGGCGCTGCTCTTCAAAGCGCAGCGCGTCTTCCGTGGCCTTTGGCAGCAGGGTGTTCACGCAGGGGCCCCCTTTCCGGTGATGGTGTACTCCACGGCCGGCGCAAAGACCTGCAGGGCCGACTGCACCTGCTGTGCCGTCACGGCCTCGGTCATCGCCAGCGTCTCGTCCAGGCTGCGGTGTGTTCCGCGCAGCCACTCGTTGAAGGCCCAGTTCATCAGCACGTCGGGGCTGTCTTTCCCAGAGGAAAACACGCTGTACAGGTAGCGCTTGGCCGCCTCCAGCTCATCCGGCGTCACCGGCGCCTGCTGCAGGTCTTTCAGCTCTTTGTCTATGGCGGCCGACGCGCGCGCGGCCATGTGGTGGTCCACGCCGGAGTCCACGGTGAGCACCCCGCCATAATAGCCATAGCTGGCCGAGCAATAGTAGCACAGGCTCTGCTTTTCGCGCACGTTCACGAACAGGCGGCTGGTGGGCAGCCCGCCGTACAGGGCGCTGGCCACCCGCATCACGGCCTCGCCCGGGCCGTCTGGCCGCGACGCGCCCGCATAGATGATGCACAGCTTGCCCTGCACGGTGTCCATGGCCTCGGTGTAGTGGCGGTACTCCGTCGGCGGCGGCAGCGGCTGCGAAGCCGCCAGCGCCAGCGGACTGCGCTGCACTTGCGCCAGGCGGCCAGCCAGGGCCTTCGCCGCCTTCTCGGCATCGATGCCACACACCAGCACCTCCACCTGCGCCGTCTTTAGCAGGCTCTGGTAGGCGGCGTACAAAGAGGCGGCGTCGATGCCCTCGATGTCCTCCAGATAGCCCTGTGCCTCTATGCCAAGCGGCGAGGTGCCATACAGCTTGCGCCGCGCCTGCCGCAGGCAGTAGCCGCGCTTGTCGTTCATCTCGCTGCGCAGGTAGTCGGCCTGTTTCTCTTTTTCTATCTCCACATCTTCCCGCAAAAATGCGCCCGCCTCCAGCTTTGGCGCGAACAGCAGGTTGCACAAAAGGTCCAGGTAGGCCCCGGCCAGGTCTTCGCCGCCCAGGGCATAGCCGTTCTTCAGCCCGGCCACGCCAAGGCTGATGATGCGGTTACCGCCGGCCACCGAGCTCTCGGTGCTCAACTCGGCGCCATACAGCGAGAACAGATGGCGCGACAGGGCCGTGGGGTCGGGGATGGCCTCGCAGCGGCGGTCCAGCACATGGCACAGCAGCGCCTGCTGTGTGGCCGCTTCACGCGTGGCCGGCACGATCAGGTTCACCGATATTTTCCCCCGTTTGAACTTATCGCCCGGGACCCCGGTGAGAAAGGCACCCGGTGCA
>JBFXKS010000138.1:0-5297 GCA_050173515.1 Oscillospiraceae bacterium
ATGGAAGTGGAGGACGAAGAGGCCTTCGACAACCAGGTGCAGCTGCTGGCCATCCCAAACGTGGCGCACGCGCAGTTCGTGTCCAAAAAGGACGCCTTTGTTGAGGTGGAGGGCCTGCTGGACGACTACGGCGACGGCCTGCTGGACGGTGTGGACTATATCTTCCCGGCCAAGTACAACGTCACCGTGGACGACATCAACTTTATGGACGAGACCAACGAGCAGATCAAGGCGCTGGGCTGGGTGGAGCGCACCTATATGAGCAGCGACCTCACCGGCATCATGATCACCATCAGCAACGCCGTGACCTACGGTGGCTGGGGCCTGGTGGCCATATTGGCGCTGGTGTCGGTCATCGTCATCAGCAACACCATCCGCCTCACGGTGTTCGCCCGCCGGCGCGAGATCTCCATCATGAAATATGTGGGCGCCACCAACGCCTTCATCCGCCTGCCTTTCTTTGTGGAGGGCATGACGGTGGGCATCATTGCGGGGCTGCTGGCCACCGGCGTGCTGTGCGGGGCATATTACCTTGTCTACCAGTTTGTGCGCGAGATGTACAACGTGTGGGTGATGAGCCTGATGTCCAGCCTTTTCCGGCTGGAGGACATCTGGTATTATATCGGCGGCGGCGCGGTGGCGCTGGGCATCCTTTTGGGGGGGCTGGGCACCGCATTCAGCGTCCGCAAGCATCTAAAAGTGTAGGCGCCATTTACACGGAGGGGCTATGAACAGAAAAGTATCCGTCAGCGTTGCCATGGCCATCACCATTCTGGCCATGGCCGTCACCTTTGCCATCACCTGGGTGCTCTCTATGAACACCTTCGACAACACGGTGAGCAGCGTGACCCAGCTGCAGGCACAATACAGTAAACTGGCCGAGATGGACACCTATGTGCGGGCCAACTTTTTGGGCGAGATAGACGACGACGCCCTGTTCGACCGGGTGGCCGCCGGCTATGTGATCGGCCTGGGCGACCGCTACAGCGTGTACTATACCGAGAGGGAATACACCGAGCTGCTGGCCGTGCAAAACGGCACGCTGGTGGGCATCGGCATTGAAGTGGTGCGCGAGGCGGACGGCTTTTACCGCGTTGCCCGCGTGTACCCGGACTCGCCGGCCGAGCGTGCCGGCGTGAAAAAAGGCGGCAGCATCACCCAGCTGAACGGCGAGGACACCCGCAACATCTCCAGCGTGTCGGCCTTCACCTCGCAGCTGCGCGGCGAGCAGGGCACCGAGGTGACCCTGACCTGCCTGTACGGCGTGGCCGAGGAAGAGCGCCACACCGTGCGCCGCATCAACTACACCCCGCCCACCGTGGAGAGCCAGATGCTGGGCGACTACTGCTACATCCGCATCATATCCTTTGGCGACAACACCTACACAGACTTTGACTATCTGGTGCGGCAGGCGCAGGCCGCCGGGGCCAGGGGCCTGGTGTTCGACTTGCGCGGCACCAACGCCGGCACCTACCGGCAGTGCTACCAGATGATAGACATGCTGTGCCCGCGCGGCACGGTGGCCCGGCGCGAAAACCGCAACGGCACCACCACCGTGCTGGCCACCAGCGATGAGAACGAGGTGGCGCTGCCCATGGCGGTGCTGGTGAACGAGGGCACCGGCGGCGCGTCCGAGCTGTTTGCCGTGAACATACGCGACCTCTCCGGCGGGCAGGTGGTGGGCACGCGCACCATGGGCCGCGGCACCTTGCAGTCCAGCCCGCAGCGCCTGAGCGACGGCTCGGCGGTGTCGGTGACGGCGGCGCTGATGCTGACCGGCAGCGGCGACAGCTACAACGGCGTGGGCGTGCTGCCCGACGTAGAGGCCGAGCCCGTGGACCTGGACGAGGGCGCCCTGCTGGACCCCAACGCCCAGACGGACTCGCAGATCAAGCGAGCGCTGGAGGTGGTGCGCGCCATGGTGATCGCCGAAGGGGGCGAACCCGGCAGCATCGAGATAACGCCGGCTGTTCCCACACAAAGCAGCGCAGACAGCAGCGCCGAAACCACGGGCAACAGCGAGACGGGGGCGGCGGATGCCTCCACGGCAGATCCCTCCGACGCCAGCGACGACTCCGACGCTGACGACAGCGCAGACACCGGCGAAGACGACAGCGCGTCTGCAAGCTAGGGCACGCAGCACGGCCATCATCACACGGGAAGGGGTGCGGGGCATGCCGCAGTTCAGCGCGTCGGTGGTGATGTACGGCGGGGCCGAAGAGGTGCACCGCTGCCTGTGCAGCCTTGCCCAGCAGACAAAAGGCGGGCTGGCCCTGTACCTGGTGGACAACGCCTCGCCCGATGGCGCGCTGGGCGCCGTGCGGGCGCTGGGCCTGCCGGCGGGCACCACCGTGCTGGAAATGGAAAAAAACCGGGGCTACGGCGCCGGGCACAACGCGGTGTTGCCGCTTTTGCAAAGCCGCTACCACGTGGTGTCGAACCCTGACATTGTGCTAAAACAGGACGCCATCGGCGCCATGGCCGCCTACATGGACGCGCACCCGGACGTGGCCATCACCTGCCCGAAGCTGCGCTTTCCCGACGGACGCGAGCAGCACATCGCCAAGCGCCGCCCGGCGCTGCTGTCGCTGCTGGCCCGCCAAACGCAGCTGGGCTTTTTAAAAAAGTACGAGGTCCACTACCTGATGCTGGACGAGGACCTCTCGCAGCCAACGGATGTGGAATTTTGCAGCGGTTCGTTCTTCATGGTGCGCACCGAAGTGTTCCGGGCCATGGGCGGCTTCGATGAAAAATACTTTATGTATGTGGAAGACGCCGACCTGACACAGAAGATGCTGCAGGCCGGGCAGGCCGTGTACCTGCCCACCGCGGAGGTGACCCACGCCTGGCACCGGGACGCCCACCGCCGCCCGCGGCAGTTTTGGTGGCAGGTGAAAAGCATGCTGCGCTATT
Source organism: Oscillospiraceae bacterium (assembly GCA_050173515.1). Lineage (GTDB taxonomy): Bacteria > Bacillota > Clostridia > Oscillospirales > Ruminococcaceae > JAAYCI01. The sequence goes on from JBFXKS010000138.1 coordinate 2,914, forward strand.
TTCGCAAATGGGGCTTTCGGCTGAAATGACAGAAGCGGACCACAAGGGGGCAACCGAATGAAAGGGATCGTACTGGCGGGCGGCGCGGGCACGCGGCTGTATCCGTCCACCATCGCGGTGAGCAAGCAGAGCCTCACCATCTACGACAAACCCATGATCTACTACCCGGTGTCCACGCTGATGCTGGCCGGCATCCGGGACATCCTCATCATCTCCACGCCCACCGACCTGCCCTGCTTCGAGCGGTTGTTCGGCACGGGCGAGGCGCTGGGCGTGCGCTTCAGCTATGCGGTGCAGGACGCCCCGCGCGGCCTGGCCGACGCCTTCATCGTGGGCGCCGACTTCATCGGGCAGGACGGCGTGTGCCTGGTGCTGGGCGACAACATCTTCCACGGCTACGGCTTCACCAAGCGCCTGAACGCCGCGGCCGGCCGCGAAAAAGGGGCCACCATTTTCGGCTACCACGTGGCCAACCCGTGCGAGTTCGGCGTGGTGGCCTTCGACGAGACGGGCAAGGTGCTGTCCATAGAGGAAAAGCCGGCAAAGCCCAAGAGCAACTACGCGGTGCCGGGGCTGTATTTTTACGACAACCGCGTGGTGGACATCGCCCGCACGGTGAAGCCCAGCGCGCGCGGCGAGATAGAGATAACCAGCGTGAACAACGCGTACCTGGAGATGGGCGAACTCCGCGTGGAGCTGTTTGGCCGCGGCATGGCCTGGCTGGACACCGGCAACCACCGCGCCATGCTGGCCGCGGCCAACTTTGTGGAGGCGGTGCAAACGCGCCAGGGGCTGTACATCGCCTGCCTGGAGGAGATCGCCTACCGGCAGGGTTTTATCGACAGGGAGAAGCTGCTGGCCACCGCCCGCCAGCTGGACAAGACCGAGTACGGCCAATACCTGCACCTGATTGCCGAGACCGTGACACCGAAGGAAGTGTATGGATGAAAATACTGATAACCGGGGCCGCCGGGCAGCTGGGGCACGAGCTGTGCCGCCAGCTGGAGCGCGGCGGCAGCGCGCTGGGGGCTATCCCCGAGCGGCTGCAACATGCCAAGGTCATCGCGGTGGATATCGAAGAGGCCGACATCACCAGCCGTACGGAGACGGCGGCGCTCATCCGCCACCACGCGCCGGACGCGGTGATCAGCTGTGCCGCCTTTACCAACGTGGACGCGGCCGAGGCCGAGCGCGACACCGCCTTTCGTGTGAACGCGCTGGGCCCGCGCAATTTGGCCATAGCCTGCGAAGAGGTGGGCGCAAAGCTGCTGCATCTGTCCACCGACTATGTGTTCAGCGGCACGGGCAAAGAGCCCTACAGCGAGACCGACCTGCCCGCGCCCGCCAGCGCCTATGGCACCACCAAGCTGCTGGGCGAGGCATATGTGCGTGATTTTTGCAGCCGCTGGTTCGTGGTGCGCACCTCGTGGCTGTACGGGCGCACCGGGGCCAACTTTGTGAAGACGATATTGAAGCTGGCCGCCGAGCAGCCCGAGGTGAAGGTGGTGCACGACCAGCGCGGCAACCCCACCAACGCCGAAGATGTGGCCCACCACCTCTTGCAGCTGGTGCCCACCAAAGAGTATGGGCTGTACCACTGCACCGGCGCCGGCGTGTGCAGCTGGTTCGAGTTTGCGCAGCAGATCGTGCGGCTGGCCGGGCTGAAGGCCAAGGTGATACCCTGCACCACCGAGGAGTTCCCGCGCCCGGCCCCGCGCCCGGCCAACAGCGCGCTGGAGCACCGCATGCTGCGCGCCACCATCGGGGACCATATGCGGCCGTGGCAAGACGCGCTGGCGCATTACATGAAAGAGCGGGAGGACGCCTGATGAAAAACATCCTGGTAACCGGGGGCGCCGGCTTCATCGGCTCCAACTTTATCCTGTACATGCTGAAAACCCACGGGGACATCCGCCTGGTGAACCTGGATTTGCTGACCTACGCGGGCAACCTGGAGAACTTGAAGGCCGCCGAGGGCGATGCGCGGCACATCTTCGTGCAGGGCGACATCGGCGAAGAGGCGCTGGTGGCCCAGCTGTTCAAGGCCTATGACATCGACACGGTGGTGAACTTCGCCGCCGAGAGCCATGTGGACCGCTCGATAGAGGACCCGGGCGTTTTCGCCCGCACCAACGTGATGGGCACGCTGAACCTGCTGAGCTGCGCGCGCGGCGCCTGGGAGGGCGCAAACGGGCAGTGGCGCAGCGGGGCAAAATACCTGCAGGTGGGCACGGACGAAGTGTACGGCAGCCTGGGCGCCACCGGTTTTTTCACCGAGGAGACCCCGCTGGCGCCGCACTCGCCCTACTCGGCCAGCAAGGCCGCGGCCGACCTGTTCGTGGCCGCCTGGCACGACACCTACGGCCTGCCCGCCTGCATCACGC
>JBFXKS010000139.1:0-5252 GCA_050173515.1 Oscillospiraceae bacterium
GAAAAGCTGTAGAAGATGGGCCGCTGTGCCCGCCACAGGCTTTGGGTGTGCCGCACACACCGGCACCGCATGGCCTTCGGCACCTTCTATTTTTATCAATGGCCAGGGGTTTGTCAAGCGTGGGCGGCCATACTGCGCGGGCAAAGATGGAAAAACACGGGCGCCTTCCGCGGCGATGCGGCCAATGAAAAGCATGAAAAAAGTGGAATATGGAGAGGGACCCTCCTGAAAAACGTGCTGCCGAATTTTCCAAGGCGCTGCCCGTGTGGCGCCCGAGGGCAAAGCAATTTGCTGCGTCTGTGTGCGCAGATGGGACAAAGCAAAAAATAAAGAGAAATAAATGAATAATATAAAAAAGCGAAAGAGCGTCAAATCACAGAAGAGAATGGCGCGCATGTACGGGAACAGGCAACGCGCCTGACGCGGAAGAAAGATGGGCCGGGCGGTTTGCTTCCGGGCTTTCCGCCTGTGCAGCAGTCGGTGGAGGCAAGCGCGCAAAAGGCGGAAAATCAAGGCAAAAAGCGGTGAAGCGCCTGTGTTTTCCGCAAAATTCCGAAAGTGCCGCTGTGGCGAGAGGAGGCAGCCCATGCAGACCATTCCGGCCAAGAGCATTTTGCAGCGCACCAAGAGCCTTGGATGGTTTGGCTGCGAGTACAATATGAACCTGTACCGCGGGTGCTGCCACGGCTGCCTTTACTGCGACAGCCGCAGCGATTGCTACCAAAACCCGGACTTTGACACCGTGGTGGCCAAGGAGAACGCGCTGGCCATTTTGCAAGGCGAAGTGGCCCGCAAGGTGAAGACTGGGGTGGTGGCCACCGGCGCCATGAGCGACCCCTACAACCCGTTCGAGGCGCAGGAGAAGCTGACGCAAAGCGCGCTAGCGCTGCTGGACGCCTATGGCTTCGGCGTGGCCATCGACACAAAAAGCGACCTGATCACGCGGGATATCGCCGTGCTCACCGCCATACACAGCCACGCGCCGGTGCTGTGCAAGCTCCCCATTACCACGGCGGACGACGCCTTGGCCGCCAAGCTGGAGCCTGCGGCCCCGCCGCCCAGCGCCCGGCTGGCCGCGCTGGAACAGCTGGCCGCGGCCGGGCTGTTCTGCGGCGTGCTGATGATGCCGGTGCTGCCTTTTTTGGAGGACAGCGACGAAAACGTGGTGCAGGTAGTGCGCCGCGCCGCCGAGGTGGGCGCCCGGTTCGTCTACCCCAGCTTTGGCGTCACCATGCGCGCCGGCCAGCGGGAATATTTTCTGGACGGCCTGCAGCGCGCCTTCCCGCAGGAGTATTACGCCCAGCAGTACAGCCGCCGCTATGGCAGCCGCTACTATTGCGCCAGCCCGCGTGCAAAGCACCTGTGGGAAGTGTTCACAGAGGCCTGCCGCGAGCACGGGCTGTTGTACGACATGCAGGACATCGTTCATGGTTACCGGCAGGGCCGGGAAAGCGGCCAATTATCGTTCTTTTAAATATGCGATAAAATCGAAAATAATGCCTGTGAAATTCGCGGGAAAAGGCGCCGCCGCCTTTGGCATGGCCTTGCGCCAGGCGCGCGGCAGCCGGCCTTTTGCCGCCGCAGTGCCGAACGCCCCAGCCCTATCTCAAATGCGGGTCAATGCCGGAGAATAAAAGCCGGAGAGTTTCACCTCTCCGGCTTTTTGCCTTGAGCCAATCGTTCCTAGCTCACATCTGCCTTCCACAGGCCGTGCAGGTTGCACCACTCGTAGATGGCGATGAGCTCATCCTCTGGCGCCAGGGTGAAGGCGGCCTTGGGCTCGTCCCCGGGCGACAGGCACTTGCGCTGCCCGCCCAGCTTGGTGTCCAGCCATATCCAGCCGATGTAATGCTCTGGCAGCATGGGGTGGGCCGTACTGCCCACCTGCACGCTCACCTCGCGCCCGGAGATGGTGTAGACCGGCACGTGCTTCTCCAGTGCGCCGTCCGTAATGTTGGCGCGCATCTCCTCCATGGGCTCGCCACAGCAGATGACGGGCACGCCAGCGTCGTGCAGTTTCTCGATCGCGTTGCCGCAGTGGCGGCACACAAAGAACTCAGGTGCTTTTTTCATAAGAGGCTCCTCCTGCTATGCATCTAAAAGTACGCGAATCATCGTCGCCCTCTTATTATACCAACACAGCTGCAAGCAAGATATGAACCTGTGGTAAACATTTTTTGGCTGGTGCACGCCATCCAAATGCGGTTTGCGCTGCGGCCGTCACCCGCCCGCTTGGCTGTAAACGCCCAGCATTCCACCAAGGCGCGCGGCGCGGCGCAGCCGCTTGTTATTTAAAGGAGATTATGGTATGTTGATTTAAGAATAAACCGTGCCCCTGCCCTTTTGAGACGATGCGCCAGGCGAGACGGCCCGTTCTTCATTTGGCGGGCGCAGCGGCCTGGTTTTTTGTTTTTAAATAAAAAAGAAAAGGCCGAAAAAATATAAATAAAAAAAGAAAAAACAAAGCGCGCCCTTAAAGCGTGCTGTGAACATTGACGATGTGGCGCAGAAAAGCTTGCGCACGTAGCCGCTGCAGGGGGAAAATGGGGTTTTTGCCCATTTGCAAAAAGCAGGGAGGAACCGCATGCAGGCGTGGATCATGTTTGGGCTGGTGGTCGCCGGGATACTGGCGGCGTTCATCGTGCTGCCGCTGCGCAACACCGCCCGCATAAAAAAGCGGCTGCGCGCGTGCTTTGGCAAAACACCCGCAACCGTGGAGGGCCGGCTGAACGCCGGGCTGTTCTGGCAGTCGTACAGCAGTGCGTGGCCGGCGCCGGGCCACCTGGACGACTGGACCTGGAACGATTTGGACCTGGACGACGTCTATGGCCGGGTGAACGCCTGCCAAAGCGCCACCGGGGACATCCGGCTGTATGGCGCGTTGCGCGAGGTGACCGGCGAGGGCTTGGAAAAGCAGGTGGCCCTGCGCGAAGAGATGATGGCGCGTTTTGAGGCGGACGTGGCCCTGCGCGAAAAGGTGCAGCTGCGCCTGGCGCAGCTGGGCCGCTCGGACGGCAGCGGCCTTGAGATGGCGGTGTTCCACCCTGAGGCCATCGCGCTGCAGCGCCCGTGGCTGTACCGCCTGCTGGCGGTGCTGCCGCTGGTGGCGGTGGCCGGCTTTTTCGTGAACATCTACGCCGGCGTGGGCCTGCTGTTTTTGGCGCTGGTGGTCAATTTCAACGTGCTGAGCATGGTGAAGCTGCGCAACGACAGCGGTTTTCGCTCGGTGCGCTACCTGTCGGCGGCCATCACCTGTGCCGCGCGCCTTTCCAAGCAGCTGGCCGAAGAACTGCCCGCTGTGGCCAGCGCGCTGAAGGCGGCGCAGGCACAGTATGCGCACCTGGGCTGGAGCGTGTCGCTGCTGAATTTCAGCGAGCTGATGGAGCAGGCCACCAGCGTGGACCCCACCGCCATGTTCCTGCTGCCGGTGCTGGCCTATGGCCGCGTGGCCGGCCAGCTGCGCGGCAAATCGGCCGACACCATGGGACTGTACCGCCTGCTGGGCGAGGTGGACCTCGCCATCGCGCTGCTGTCTTACCGGCACAGCCTGGAGGGGTATTGCCTGCCGAAGTACACCCAGCGGCCCCGGCTGGAGGCCGAGGGCGTGTGGCACCCGCTGCTGGAGGATGCCGTGCCCAACAGCATCACGCTGGACAATGACCTGTTGCTCACCGGCTCCAACGCCTCGGGCAAGTCCACCTTTATAAAGGCGCTGGCGCTGAACTGCATTATGGGCCAGGCGCTGAACACCTGCACCGCCAGCAGCTTTTGTTTTCGCCGCGGGCTGGTGGCCACGTCCATGGCCGTGGAGGACAGCGTGGTGGACGGCGACAGCTATTTTGTGGCGGAGATAAAATCCATGCGGCGGCTGATGCGCCTGGCCCGGCAGCCCGCCTTCACCTGGTATTTCATCGATGAGGTGCTGAAGGGCACCAACACCATCGAGCGCATCGCGGCCTCGGCGGCGGTGCTGCAGCGCCTGCACGCCGCGCAGGGCATCTGCGTGGCCGCCACGCACGACATCGAGCTGACCGGCCTGCTGGAGGAACAGTACGACAACGCCCACTTCCGCGAGCGCGTCACCGAGGCCGGCGTGGTGTTCGACTACCGCCTGCACGATGGCCCTGCCACCACCCGCAACGCCCTGCTGCTGCTGCGGCAGATGGACTACCCGGATGAGGTGGTGGAGGGCGCCTACGCCCTGGTGGCGCGCTTTGAGGAAAAAGGCGACTGGGGCCGCCTGCCGCCGCCACAAAAATAGCGGGCGTGGGGTTTTGGGCGAAAAAGCGCGCTGAACAGCCGCAAAGGCGGCGCGATGATAAGGACCTCGGGCCCAGGCGGCCCGGCAAGGGAGGTATGGAATGGAACGCTATGTGTGCAGTGTGTGCGGCTATGTTTACGACGAAGGGCAGGGCGCGCCCGACGCGCAGCTGGCGCCGGGCACCCGCTGGGCCGACGTGCCAAAGGGCTGGCCGTGCCCGGTGTGTGGCGCGGCCAAAGATCGCTTTGCCCCGCAGGGCGGCGGAAAAGCGGAGAAGGCGCCGCCCGCTGCCGCGGCGCAGCAGGGCGCGGATGCCCACCCGCTGCGCCAGCTGAGCGCGGGCGAACTGAGCGCCATCTGCTCGAACCTGGCGCGCGGCAGCGAAAAGCAGTATCTGGACGAGGAGGCGGGACTGTTCCGCCAGCTGGCCGACTACTACAAGGGCCAAACCGCCCTGCCCCAAAAGGCGGGCCGTGAGCACCTGGCCGATGCGCTGGAAGCCGACCTGAACGCGCACTACCCACGCGCCACCGCCGCCGCCACCGAAGCGGCCGACCGCGGCGCACTGCGCGCGCTGGTGTGGAGCGAAAAGGTCACCCGCATCCTGCAGTCGCTGTTGGGCCGCGTGCAGCGCGAGGGCACCGATTTCATTCGGGACACAAGCGTCTACGTGTGCGACATCTGCGGCTTTGTGTTCGTGGGCGCCCAGCCGCCGGGCATCTGCCCCATCTGCAAGGTGCCCAGCCTGAAGATCGTGCAGCTGCAAAGGAGGGATGCGTGATGCGTGCGGTGCGGAATTTGAGACTGTGCACGAAGGACTGCCTGTGCCTGTATGTGTGCCCGGTGGGCGCCACCGACACCGAGGCCGGCCAGGTGAATGGCGAAAAATGCGTGGGGTGCGGCATGTGTGCCGCGGCGTGCCCGTCGGGCGCGCTGGCCATGGTGCCGGAAAGGTACCCGCCCCAGCAGCCCAAAACCGAGGCTGTGCGGC
>JBFXKS010000140.1:0-5209 GCA_050173515.1 Oscillospiraceae bacterium
CTATCGTGGCCTCCATTGCGGGCAGCGTGGTGGTCATCAGCGCGGAAAGGCCCACCAGCTTCGCACTGTTTAGGCGGGCCGCCTCCACCACCTGCTCCGGCGGCACGTCCCGGCCCAGGTCCACCACCGTGAAGCCATAGTTTTCCAGCAGCACCTTGGCGATGTTCTTGCCGATGTCGTGCACATCGCCCTGCACCGTGGCGATAACCACCGGGGGCCCTTCGCGCCGCGCCGCCGTGCCCATGTGCTCGCGCACCACGCCGAAGGCCGCCTGCGCCGCGCCCGCAGCGGCCAGCAGCTGCGGCAAAAACACGCTCTTTTCCTCAAAACCCTCGCCCACCTTGTCCAGCGCGGGTATCAGGTAGTGCTCCACGATCTCCATCTCGTCCATCTTCTCTTCTTTCAGCAGGCGCTCGGTGGCCTTGGCCGCCTCCTGCTTTAGCCCCCGCTCGATGGCCGCGTCCAGCGCCAGCTCACCGCCCAGGCCAGCGCCGCGCGCCAGGCCGGGCGCAGCCGCCGCCACGCCCTCCCCGGCATAGCGCGCCACAAAGTCGGCCGCGCCCTTGTCCTGCCGGTTCAGCATGCGGAAAGCCGCCACCGTGCCCATCATGCCCTCTATGCCGGGGTTCACAATGGCCAAATCCAGCCCGGCCGCCAGCGCCATGCCCAAAAAGGTCTGGTTCACCAGCGGGCGGTTGGGCAGGCCAAAGCTCACATTGCTCACGCCCAGCAGGGTCTTCAGCCCCAGCTTCTCCTTCACCAGCCGCAGCGCCGCCAGCGTCACCACGGCGGCGTCCGGCTCGGCGCCCGCCGCCAGCACCAGGCAGTCGATGAACACATCCTCTCGCACCATGCCTGCTTTCAGCGCCGCATCCAAAATGCGGCAGGCTATCTCCAGCCGCGCTTCCGCCGTCTCGGGAATGCCGGCTTCGTCCAGCGTGAGCCCCACCACGGCGGCGCCATACTGCCGGCACAGCGGCAGCACCGCCGCCAGCTTCTCCGCCTCGCCACTGGTGGAGTTCACCACCGGCTTGCCGCTGCACACACGCAGCGCCGCCGCCAGCGCCGCCGGGTCGGCGGAGTCCAGCTGTAAAGGCAACCCGCTTACCGCCTGCACCGCCTTCACGGCCCGCGGCAGCAAGGCCACCTCGTCCACACCCGGCGCACCCACGTTCACGTCCAAAATGGCCGCACCCGCCTTTTCCTGCTCCACGGCCAAGGCCTGCACCAGCGCCAGGTCCCCGGCCACCAGCGCCTCGCGCAGTTGCTTTTTCCCGGTCGGGTTTATCCGCTCGCCTATCACGGCCGGGCCGTCGATGTCCACCACACAGGTGGCGCCGCACACCCGGCTGACAGGCCTTGCCGTGCGCTCGGCCACCGCCGCGCCGCCAAAACGCTCGGCCAGCGCGCAGATCACCTGGGGCGTGGTGCCGCAGCAGCCGCCCACCATGGAGACACCCATCTCAAGGCAAGGCAGCATCTCCTGGCAAAACGCCTGTGCGCCCAGGCTGAACGCCCCGGTGTGCGGGTCGGGCAGGCCGGCGTTGGGCTTGGCAAACACCGGCAGCGCCGTCGCGCGGCACAGCCGCTTCAGCAGCGGCATCACCCCGCCCGGCCCCAGCGAGCAGTTGATGCCCAGCGCCACCGGCCCCAGCGGCGCAATGGTGGCGGCAAAGGCCTCCACCGGCACCCCGGCAAAAGTGCGCCCGTCCGCCTCGAACGACATCGACACCATCACCGGCAGCGTGCTGTTCTCGCGCGCCGCCAGCACCGCCGCCTTGGTCTCATACAGGTCAGTCATCGTCTCTATAAAAATAAGGTCTGCCCCGGCCGCTTCGCCGGCGCGCACCACCTGGGCAAACAGGTCTATCGCCTCTTCAAAGCGCAGCGTGCCACCCGGCTCCAGCATCTCGCCCAGCGGCCCCACGTCCAGCGCCACCAGCGCCTTGCCGCCGGCGCCCTGCCGCGCGCAGGCGATGCCCGCCGCCACCACGGCGTCCAGCTCCAGGCCGCTGCTGGCCAGCTTTTTGGCGTTGGCGCCAAAGGTGTTGGCACACAATATCTCCGCGCCCGCCTCGCGGTATGCGCGGTGGATCGCCACCAGCTTTTCGGGCGACTCCAGGTTCAGCGTCTCCGGGCGCTCGCCCACCGGCAGCCCCACCGCCTGCAGCACCGTGCCCATCGCGCCGTCCAAAATGGTGAAGCGCCCCCGCTCAATCAGTTTTTGCACCACAGCCCGCGCCCTCCCTTCGCATCTCGCACCGCTCGCGTATTGCACACTGCTCGCATCCGGCCAGCCTGCCGCTCACCGGGTGGCTTGCCACGCCCACCACCGCCGTGATGCTCTTGCGCGGCAGCATGATGCCCGCCGTGCTCACCGTCAGGCCGATTTTGCGCTGCGTGTCCAGTACGCGTAAAAAGTCGGCCTGTATGCCGGTGGGGAAATCCCCATATCCCGGCGAGAACCTGCCTGTAAAGCACTTGTCCTTCACGTGTTCGTCTTGTTTGACCAGCGCCTCGGCCAGATCGGCATATTGTTCCACCAAGCTCGACGCCACCGCGTCCAGCAGCACCGCCTCGGCCAGATCCCCGGCCTCTGCCGCCGTGATGGCCTGCTCCACACCTGCGCCCAGCGTCACCGCCAGCAGCACGCAGCCCGCGCACCCGGCCAGGTGCGCCGCTATGTTTTTACCCGGCAGCGGCAGCTGTGCGCCGCGCAGCGCCAGGGGCCATTCCAGTTCAAAATACCGGTATATCCAGCGCGGTGTTGCCACCGCGGCCATCTGGCGCCCAGCCGCCTGCACCTGCCGCACCGCCTGTGCATCGCCCCGAAAGGCCGCGCCGCCCAGCGCACGGAACACCGCCGCCTCGTCCAGCACCGGCACATCGTCAAACCGCATTGCGCTCACCACCCGCCTTCATGGCGGTGGCCGCCCCGCCGCATCACAGCAGGTCGGCCACCCCGTCGTATATCTCCTTCGCCACCGCGGCGTTGTTCATGGCATACAGGTGGATGCCATCCACGCCGCTTTTTATTAAATCACGTATCTGCTCGATGGCATAGGCCACCCCCGCCTTGTAAAACGCCTCGGCATCATCTGCCCACCGGCTCACCCAGCGGGAGAACCCCGCCGGCAGGCTGGCCGACGACAGCGACACCATGCGGGATATCTGCTCCGGCTTCACCACCGGCATGATGCCGGCCTCCACCGGGCAGTCTATCCCTTTTTTTCGCGCCATGTCCAAAAACCGGTAGAATTTCCGGTTGTCGAAAAACAGCTGCGACACCAAATGCCCGGCGCCTGCGTCCAGCTTGCCGCGCAGCCGGGCGATGTCCTCATCCATGCCTGCGCTCTCGGGGTGCCCCTCGGGGTAGCAGGCGCCCACCACATAAAAATCGCCGCCGTTTTTCACCTCGGCCATCAGCTCGTCTGCGTGGGCAAAGTCCCGGCAGGGCGGTATGTCCGGGTTGCGGTCGCCCCGCAGCGCCAGAATGTTCTCCACACCCACATCCTTGAAACGCTGCAACTCCTGCACCACCACGTCCCGCCGGGCGTTCACGCAGGTCAGGTGGGCCAGCGGCTCTATGCCCAGCTCATTTTTTAGATACCCGGCGATCTGCGCCGTAAACTCCGACGCGCCGCCGCCGCCGGCACTGTAGGTCACGCTCACATAGTCGGCCGGCACCGCTTTTATCTCGTCCAGCATCCGGTACACCAGCTCTATCCCGCTCTGCTTTTTCGGCGGAAAAACCTCCAGTGCAAACGGGCATTTTTCGCCTTTGAACAACTGTCCTATCTTCACAACGCCACCCCACCCTGATTCCGCGAATGTTTATCTATCCAATTATACCTTTCCCGCCGTCAAAAAGCAAAGCTTTGCCCTTCTTAATTTGACACCATTCCAACGATAATGTATGATGATAGCGCCGCAAAAAGGGCTGTACGGCATGCCGCTGTGGTGGAATTGGCAGACACCCAGGACTTAAAATCCTGTTCTGGAAACAGAGTACCGGTTCGATCCCGGTCAGCGGCACCACGTCCTCACGGACTGCACTCAATGCCCCGCAGGGAAATATTCCTGCGGGGCAAGTTTGTTTCGTCGTTCGTCCTTCTCCCCACAAAGCTATGCTACGCAGACGCTTTCAGGGGCCCCAAGGTCAAGGGCAGCCTTTTTATCCGGTCACGACACATCTTGGCGCGCTACACATCACAACCCATGTGCAAAGTGTGCAGGGGTCGCGTCCGCCCCGCGGACGCCCTCTTTTCTCAATGCCACGCCGATTTCGCCCGCCATATGCACAGGCGCGCCCGGAAGCAGTGGCATTGTTGCCCATAATCTGGTATCCTATATTTAGATCATCCCCTTCTTTTTTATAACACCGCCCACCATGGATGTAGGCACACAACCATGAAAAACAAGCTGAAAAACCTGTTGGGCTTTCCATACCCAAAGGAATATGAGGCCGGTTTCAACCGTAGCCTGATGAAGTCCATGCACAAGCCGCTGCTCATCGCGGTGGTGGCCACGCTGATTTTCGTCACCTGGCTGGTGGGGCTGTGCATCTTTGCCCCGCAGGACATGGGCCCCGCCCAATACGTGCGCGGGCTTCTGCGCATCCACTTTGCCTTCATGCTGTTCACCATGCTGGTTTTGCTGATCGTCGTCGCCTTTCGCCGCCAGCTGTTCCAGTATCCCCGGCTGCACGTGGTCATATGCAATGCCTATGCCATCGGTGTGTGCGTTTGGGCCAGCGCCTTGTCCGCCTACGCCCACTACTCGGTGGCCATCTACATCGCGTTCATCGTGGTCACGCTCTGCGTGTCCATGGTGTCGCTGTTCAAGCCCTGGATGGCCGTGGTGGTTTTTTCTGCCAACTATGCCCTGTACTTCCTGCTGTCGCGCCTGTTTTTGCCGGGTGCCACCGATGAGAGCACCGCCCAGCTGTACAGCGGGGCGCTGGCCGCTATTCTGGGCATGATCATCGCCATCGCCTTTTACCGTTTTCGCACCAGGACCTACTACGACCGCCTGGTGATTGCCCGCCAGCTGGATGAGATCAACGAAATCAACCACCAGCTTCAGCAGCTGGTGCACATCGACAACCTCACCGGCCTTTTCAACCGGCGCTTCTACGACGAAAAGCTGAGCGACCTGCTGAAAGACATGACCCGCACCAGCGGCATCTGTTGCTTCATGGCTGACATCG
>JBFXKS010000141.1:0-5203 GCA_050173515.1 Oscillospiraceae bacterium
GAGGAGACGGGCTTCGCCCTGGGCTTCATCAACCTATCGGGCGGGGTGGGCATCCCATACCGCCCCGAGGATGTGATGCCCGACATCACGGCCATCGGCAGGGGCGTGCAAAAGGCTTTTGACGAGGTGCTGGCGCCGGCGGGGCTGGGCGGCGTGGCCATTTTCACAGAGCTGGGCCGCTTTGTGCTGGGGCCGAACGGCCAGCTGGTGGCCACCGTGCTGCACAAGAAGCAGATATACAAGGATTACATCGGGCTGGACGCCTGCGCGGCCAACCTGATGCGCCCGGCCATATACGGCGCGTACCACCACATCACGGTGGCCGGCAAGGAGGACGCCCCCGCCACCCACCGCTACGACGTGACCGGCTCGCTGTGCGAAAACAGCGATAAGTTCGCGATAGACCGCCTGCTGCCCGAGGTGGAGATAGGCGACCGCGTGGTGATACACGACACCGGGGCGCACGGGTTCTCGATGGGGTACAATTACAACGGCAAGCTGCGCAGCGCCGAGCTGCTGCTGCACGAGGACGGCAGCGTGCAGCTGATACGCCGTGCGGAGACGCCAGAGGACTACTTTGCCACGCTGGACGTGACGGGCGTGTTTGGGGAGGGCGGAGATGAGTGACACGGTGCTGTTGATCATTCTGCTGGTGCTGGCGGCGGCGGCCGTGGCGCTGGGGCTGGTGGCCCTGCTGCGCAAGCCTGCAAAACCGGACACCGCCGAGCTGGAGCGCCGGCTGCTGGAGGAGGTGCGCCTTTCGCGCACCGAGACCGCCGCCGCGGTGAACGAGGCCGTGCGTGCGGCCGCACTGACCCAGGGCGACACCCAGCGCCGGCTGGACGAGCGGCAGGACGCGCGGCTGCGCGAGCTGCGCGAGCAGCTGGCGGCCAGCCAAAGCGCCCTGCAGCGCACCGTGCACAACCAGCTGGTGGGCCTGGACGAGCGCTTTGGAAAGTTCACCATGCAAAACGAGCAAAAGCTGGAGAACATCCGCCGCATGATGGAGGAACGCGTGGCCGCCATGCAGGCGGGCAACGAGAAGAAGCTGGACGAGATGCGCCAGACGGTGGACGAGAAGCTGCAACGGACGCTGGACGAGCGGCTGAAGCAGAGCTTCAGCCTGGTGAGCGAGAGCCTGGACAAGGTGCAAAAGGGCCTGGGCGAGATGCAAAACCTGGCCAACGGCGTGGGCGACTTAAAAAAAGTGCTGAGCAACGTGAAGACGCGGGGCATTTTGGGCGAGATACAGCTGGGGGCCATTTTGGAGGAGATCTTGGCGCCGGAGCAGTACGCCACCAACATCGCCACCAGGCAGGGCAGCACCGAGCGTGTGGAGTACGCCGTGAAGCTGCCGGGAGACGGCGAGGGCGAGAGCGTGTGGCTGCCGATAGACGCAAAGTTCCCGGCAGACGCCTACGCCGCACTGCTGGACGCCTACGAGAGCGCCGACGCCGCCGCGGTGGAGGCCGCCGGCAAGGTGCTGGACGCGCGGGTGCGCGCGGCGGCGCAGGATATACGCGACAAGTACATCCACGTGCCGGAGACCACCGAGTTCGGCATCCTGTTTTTGCCGGTGGAGGGCCTGTACGCCGAGGTGGTGCGCCGCGGGCTGGTGGAGCGGCTGCAAAACGACTACAAGATCAACATCGCCGGGCCCACCACGCTGGCCGCGCTGCTGAACAGCCTGCAGATGGGTTTCCGCACGCTGGCCATCCAAAAGCGCTCCAGCGAGGTGTGGAAGGTGCTGGGCGAGGTGAAGAGCGAGTTTGGCCGCTTTGGCGACGTGCTGGAGAAGACGAAGCGCCATCTGGACCTGGCCAGCCGGGACATAGACGAGCTGGTGACCACGCGCACCAAGAAGATGAACCTGAAATTGCGCAGCGTGACCACCCTGGGCACACCGGATGCGCCGGACGCACTGGCCGAGGCGGACGCGCTGGACGAGGACGAGTGAGAAAGGCGGCGCGGCGATATTCCCGAAATAAAAAAGGTTGCGGCATCGGGCAAAACCCGGTTGCGGCAACCTTTTGTCTGTGTTGAGGAGATGCGCTGCTGCGCACGTGTTCAGCCGGAAGTGGGCGGCGGCTCTGTGGGCGTTTCGGCCAAAGGCGCGGCGGCCGGGGGCACGGGCGCTGCGGCGGGCTCGGCAGGTGGGGGCACCGCGGGCTGTGCCTGCGCAGGTGGTGCGGTGGCCGGTGCCTGAGTGGCGGGCGCGGCCGTAGGCGCCACAACGGGAACGGCGTGGGCCGAGGCCATCTGGGTGGCCGGCTTTGGCCGCTTTTTCACAAAAAGGCCCAGCAGGCGGTCGATGATGAGGAACAGGTAGCCCACCAGCACGAAGCCGCCGGCCAGCAGCACCATGGTGACCAAAACGTAGGCCCAAAACTCCCCGCCGGTGCCGGGGTCCAGAATGTCATAGGCGTAAAAGCTGCCGTTTTCGAAGCGGATCTCGAGCGCGGCGCCCAGCAAGACAACGCAAAAATAGCTGAAGGGCACCAGCAGCCAGGTGAAGGGGTCGGCCGGGCGAAAGCGGCCCTTTTGGTCGAAGAGGGCCCAGTCGAAAAAAACGAGCAGCGGCAGAATGAAGTGCAGCAAAATGGCCGCGGGCGTGCCCGCCACAAAAGCGCCCTGTGCCTGGGGCAGCAAAAAGGCGGAGGCCGCCAGGTTCACAAGCATCATCAGCACCACGGCGCCCTTGAAGTGCGGGCAGAACAGCGCCGGCCCGGATACGCCCTGCTGCCCCAGGCGCACGGCGGTAACGATGACACTGGCCAGATAAAACAAGGCACAGAAAATGGCGCTGGCCACCGGGTAGTGCAGCAGGGACGACAGGGTGATGGCACGCGTCATCACGCCGGTGCCGGCCAGCGCGCCCACACAGCACAGCAAAAAAACCAAGGCGCGGTACAGCAGGGCGATGAGCCTGTTTGGAATACACATGAGATAGAGCACCTCGTTTGTTGAAAACTAAAACAGTGAATGTTTTGTGGTGCGACGCACTAATAATAACATATCTTTGGCAAGAAAAAAAGTGTCGAATGGTGTTTTGAAGGCCGGATGGGCGAAAATGACGCGCAGAAATTGACAAAGTGGAGCCGCTTTGATAAAATAACCAAAGAAACTGAATACTGCTTATCAAGAGTGGTGGAGGGAACAGGCCCTGTGAAGCCCGGCAACCTGCCTTTGGGGCAAGGTGCCAAATCCTGCGGGAAACCGGCAGATAAGAGCGACTGCGCGCGGGTTTTCCCGGGCGTTTTTCTTTTGAGACGGCAGAGCGAAAGGATGGTTAGAGATGGCAAGAAGGCTTTTTACGTCGGAATCGGTGACAGAGGGGCATCCGGACAAGATTTGCGACCAAATTTCGGACGCGGTGCTGGACGAGATATTGGCCAGCGACCCCAACGGGCGGGTGGCCTGTGAGGTGACGGCCAACACCGGCATGGTGTTCGTGATGGGCGAGGTGACCACCAGCACCTATGTGGACATCCCGAACATCGCGCGGCGGGTGCTGCACGAGATAGGCTACACGCGTGCAAAATACGGCTTTGACGACGAGACCTGCGCGGTGCTCACCTCGCTGAAGGAGCAGAGCCCGGACATCGCAATGGGCGTGGACCCGGGCGGCGCGGGCGACCAGGGCATGATGTTCGGCTATGCGTGCGATGAGACTGAAGAGCTGATGCCGATGCCCATCAGCCTGGCGCATCGCCTGGTAAAGCGCCTGACAAAGCTGCGCAAGGACGGCACCCTGCCCTGGCTGCGCCCAGACGGCAAAAGCCAGGTGACGGTGGAGTATATCGACGACGCCCCGGCGCGCATCGACGCGGTGGTCATCTCCACCCAGCACTCGCCCGGCATAGACACCGAGACCCTGCGCCGCGAGGTGAAGGAGCAGGTGATCTTGCCGGTGCTGCCGCCCGAGATGGTGGATGCGGATACCCGCTTTTTCATCAACCCCACCGGCCGCTTTGTGGTGGGCGGCCCACAGGGAGACTCGGGCCTCACCGGTCGCAAGATCATCGTGGACACCTACGGCGGCTATGCGCGGCACGGCGGCGGCTGCTTCTCCGGCAAGGACCCCACCAAGGTGGACCGCAGCGCCGCCTATGCGTCGCGCTGGGTGGCCAAAACGGTGGTGGCGGCCAAGCTGGCAAAACGCTGCGAGCTGCAGCTGGCCTACGCCATCGGCGTGGCCGAGCCGGTGAGCGTGATGGTGGAAACCTTCGGCACCGGCGTGGTGCCGGACGAGGTGATCGAAAAGGCGATCTGTGAGGTGTTCGAGCTGACGCCGGGCGCCATCATCCGCGACCTCGACCTGAAAAAACCCATCTACCGGCAGCTGGCCGCCTATGGCCACATGGGCCGGGAGGACCTGGGCGTGAGCTGGGAGAAAGTGGAGCGTACGCAGCAGCTGCGCACGGCCTGCGGGCTGAAGGACTGACGGCGTGCGGCCCTTTGCTCTGTGTGAAAGGCTGTGCCCGGCATGGGCCTTGGGATAAAAACGGCAGTGGAGAGCCTCTCTCCGCTGCCGTTTTTTGCCGGTGGCATGCGGGCTTTGAGAAAAAAGAGCAGGATGCGCCGCACGGTTTGCGTTGCGCTTTGCCGCCAAAATTGTTATGATATCCAGTGGTGAAAACAGGTTGCAAGAAAGGAGGACGCGGCCATGTGGGACGAAGCGGCGTTGGGCGAAGAACGCCTGTGCGGCACGGTGGAGCGCGTCCATTTCCAGAACGAGGAAAACGGCTTCACGGTGCTGAGCCTGGTGGACGAGGCGGGCGAGGTGGTGCCCGTGGTGGGCATTTTTGCCGGGTGTGCGCCGGGCGAGACACTGATACTGACCGGCGGGTATGTGGAGCACGCGAGCTACGGGCGGCAGTTTGAGGCGAAAGCCTGTGCCTACCTGATGCCGGAAGAGGCGGGCGAGATAGAGAAATACCTGGGCAGCGGGGTGTTGCCGGGCATCGGGCCGGCCACCGCCCGCCGCCTGGTGGAGCGCTTTGGCGATTTGGCGCTGGAGGTGCTGGCCACCACGCCCGAGCGCTATGCCGAGGTGAAGGGCATGAGCGTGGAGAAGGCGCTGCTGGCCAGCCGGCGCTTTTTGGAGCGCTTTGGCCTGCGGGAGGCCGTGCTGGCGCTGGGCCAGCTGGGCCTGACGATGCCACAGGCACTGGCGGCATACCAGCACTATGGCAGCCACACG
>JBFXKS010000142.1:0-5197 GCA_050173515.1 Oscillospiraceae bacterium
GCTGGCACAGCTGGCGCAGGAGGTCACCGAGGGCATGGGCGACATCCCCATGCCCTGGTTCGTCAAGCCCGCCGCCGAGGGTTCCTCCTTCGGCGTCTCGCGCGTACAGACGCCCGCCCAGCTGCCCGCTGCGCTGGACACCGCCCTGCGCTACGGCAAAAAGCTGGTGGTGGAGCAAGGCATCCGCGGCTTCGAGGTCGGCTGCGCCATCATGGGCGACGCAGAAAAAGAGGACAGCCTTTTTGTGGGCGCGGTGGACGCCATCGCGCTGGAGGGCGGTTTCTTCGACTTCCACGAGAAATACACCCTCGAGACGGCCAAAATTTTGCTGCCCGCCCCGGTGGAGGGCGCGGTGGCAGAAAAAATCATAGAGACGGCCCGGCGGCTTTACCGGCTGTTCGGCTGCCGGGGCCTGGCCCGGGTGGACCTTTTCCTCAGCGAGGCGGGCGAGGTCATCTTCAACGAGATCAACACCCTGCCCGGCATGACGCCCCACAGCCGCTACCCGGGCATGATGCGCACGGCGGGCCTGCCCTTCGAGGCCATGCTGGCAAAACTGCTGGAACAGGAGGCATAAAAATGCAGACACACACCTTTAGCAAAGAGGATGTCCACCGCGGCGCGCTGCGGCTGGTGAGCGCCAGCCACCCGCTGGCAAACGGCCTTCCGGCGCTGGCGCGGCCGCTGGAGGTGCTGGGCACCACCGAGGCCGGCGAGGTGGTGCTGATGGAGGAGGCCGCCGCCCGCATGATGCGCTGCCTCTTGCAAAGCGCCGCCTGCTGCGGCCGGCTGCAGCCGGTCAGCGGATTTCGCAGCCGCGAGGAGCAGCACGATATCTTTGAGAGCACGCTGAAAGAACGCGGGGAGGCCTTTGCCCGCAGCTATGTGGCCCTGCCCGGCTGCAGCGAACACGAGACCGGCCTTGCCGTCGACCTCGCCAACGCCCAGTCCATCGTCGACTTCATCACGCCAGACTTCCCCGCCGAGGGCCGCTTTGCCCGCTTCGCCGACCTGTGCAGCCTCTACGGGTTCATCGAGCGCTATCCAAAGGGCAAAAGCGACGTCACCGGCATCGCCTTCGAGCCGTGGCATTTCCGCTATGTCGGGCAGCCCCACGCCCGCATCATGCAAAAAAATGGCTGGACGCTTGAGGAATATGTTGCCGTGCTGCGCAAGCACAAAAGCCTGAAGCGCGCGCTGGTGCACCGCGAAAAAAGCTACAGCGTACGCGTTTTCATGCTGCCGCTGTCCACCCGCGGCACCGCGGGCATCTCCCTGCCTGAAGGCGCGGTGTGGCAGGCCTCCGGCAACAATGTGGACGGCGTGGTGGTGAGCGTGTGGGAATAGGTGCGAAGCCCGAGCGGTGGCTTGCTTTTGTGTGGCGGCAAGCTTAGCTGCAGAGCGACGTTCGTACTTTTGGAATTGACCCAAAAGTACCAAAAGGTCCCCGGGGGTTGCGATTCCCCCGGACCCCTAAACGCTAGAGGTACTCTGTGCCTAAAATTCCGAAACAGTACTTTGCGTCATTCGGAATTTTTACGGCACAGGTTATTTTAAGAGCGGTCGGGTGCGAAGCACGAGCGATGGAAATCCCGCAGGGATTTATCGCGAACCCGCCGCACTGCGAAGGGCCCCAAGGCGCCTGAGCAGTGGGAGCGAAGCGACCGCGGCGGGAAAAGGCCGGTGCCCTTTATTTAAATGGCGCGGCCGGCAGTGAAACAGACATGTCGTTAGGTGCTGTTGTCTGTTTCACAGGCCGTGCGACATCTGGCGTGCGGAGGTCCGGAACCATCGCAAGGTTCCGGAAACCTTTTGGTTCTTTTGGGTTTCGCCAAAAGAACGAACTGCATCCTGCACTGTGCCAATAATTTCCGCAAGCCATCGCTCTACGCGAGCGCTTTTCTGGCCATAGACTCGCTATAAAGCGGCAAACAATCTATCAAAAGAGAGGTGAGCACCCATGCCATCAAGACCCCTTGATGCCACTGCCGCCCGCGGCTACCCCGCGCTGGACGTATTCCGTGTGGTGGCGGCCTTCCTGGTGGTGGCCAACCACACCTCGCCGCTGTTCAGCGTGAACGAAACGGCCGATTTCGTGCTCACCCGTGTCATCGCGCGGCTGGCGGTGCCCTTCTTCTTCATGGCCAGCGGCTTCTTTTTGGCCCAAAAGCCCGGCCGGCGGGCGGTGGGCCCCTTCGTGCGCAAGCTGCTGGGCCTCTACGGCCTGTGCATTTTTCTCTACCTGCCGCTCAACGTCTATATGGGCACGTTTTCAGGCGCCGGTTGGCCGCTCGCTTTCCTGCGCGACATCGTCTGGAATGGCACGCTCTACCACCTGTGGTACTTCCCGGCCGCGGCGCTGGGCGTGGCCATCGCCTGGTTACTCTATCGCCATTGCCGCCCGTTGTTGGCGCTGGGGCTGGCCGGCCTGCTCTACCTTGTCGGCGTCGGTGGCGCCAGCTGGTATGGGTTTGCCTCCCAGCTGTCCATCGTAAAGAACATGTACGACGCTCTGTTTGTTCTGTTCGACTACACCCGCAACGGCCTCTTTTTTGCGCCGCTCTTTGTGCTGCTGGGCCTTTATGCCGCCGGGCAGGCTGCGCCGCGCCGCCGCGCCCTTTGGGATATCCTTCTCTTTGCGGTGTCCATGGCCCTGATGCTGGCCGAGGCCCTTTGGCTGCGCGGCGCCTTTCCCATGCGCCACGACAGCATGTACCTCGCCCTGCCCTTTTGCGCCTGGTTTTTGTTTGCGCTGCTGCGCCGGGTGCGGGGCGTCTCGCTGCCCGCGCTGCGCCGGGTGGCCACCATCATCTACATTGTCCACCCGTGGTTCATTGTGTTGGTGCGCGGCGCGGCCAAGCTTTTCAAAGTGGAGAAAATCGTCATCGATATGAGCCCGGTGTTCTTCGTGTGCGTGGCGCTGTGCAGCCTGGCCACTGCCCTTTTGTTGCGGGCGGTGCCGCCCTTCTGGCGGGGCCTGCCCCGCCGAAAGACCCGCCGCACCTGGGCCGAGGTGGACGGCGATGCGCTGGACCACAACCTGGCGCAGCTTAGCCGCCTGATGGCGCCCGGCTGCCAGATGATGGCCGTGGTGAAGGCCGACGCCTATGGGCACGGCGCTGTTTGGGCGGCGCGCCGCTTGCAGCGCCGCGGGGTGCGCGCCTTTGCGGTGGCCACGCTGGAAGAGGGCATCTACCTGCGCCGCTGCGGGGTGTGGGGCACCATTTTGGTGCTGGGCCACACCGCGCCGTGCGAGGCGCGCCGCCTGCGCTTTTACCGCCTGACCCAAACGGTGGTGGACGCGGCGCACGCCAAGGCCCTCAGCGCGCAGCGGGTGTGCCTGAAGGTGCACATCAAGGTGGACACCGGCATGCACCGCTTGGGCGCGCCGACCGCATCGCCCGAGGCCATCGCCGACATCTACGCGCTGGGCCACCTGCACGTCACCGGCATCTACACGCACCTTGCCCGCGCCGACAGCCTTTCCGCTGAAGACGAGCGCTTCACCGACGGGCAGATCGCCGACTTTTACCGGCTGCTGGAGGCCTTGGCCCGGCGGGGCATCGCCGTGGGCAAGACCCACCTGCAAAGCAGCTACGGCCTGTTGAACCGTCCGGGCCTGCCGTGCGACTATGTGCGGGTGGGCATCGCCCTGTACGGCGCGCTGGCCGCGGGCACCACCCGCAACACGCCGCAGCTGCGGCCGGTGATGGCGCTGAAGACGCGGGTGGCCTCGGTGCGGCAGGTGCCCGCGGGCGCCTTTGCGGGCTATGGCACGGCACACCGCTGCACGCGGGCCACCCGGCTGGCTGCGCTGCCGGCCGGCTATGCCGACGGGGTGCCGCGGGCCCTGCGTGGTGGCCACGTATGGGTGGCGGGCGCCCTGGCGCCGGTGGTGGGCGCCATTTGCATGGACCAGATGCTGCTGGACGTGGGCGCGCTGGACGTACAGCCGGGCGACGAGGTGGTGCTGTTCGGCGGCGAAAACGCACCCGCCGTGGCCGAATGGGCCGCGCAGAGCGGCACCATCCCGAACGAGGTGCTGGCAAGGCTGGGGCAGCGTGTGCCGCGCTGTGTGCTGCCCCGAAAGGCCGCGGCCCAGCCGGCGGCACAACGCAAAAAGAGGCGTGCCGCCACATCGCAAAAAAGGGCCCGCCGCTATGTGGAGATCGGGCATTGAAAATTGAAATAGAGACAACAGGCCGCCGTTTGGAGAACCCGACGGCGGCCTGTTTTGTGCAGCCCAACCCCCGGCTGCAAACCGATTTGAAATCCCGGCAGATAGCCGGTATAATGAAGAAAACCCATGGAAAGGAACGGGGAAAATGGCAGAGCAGACCATAGTGAGCACCGAGCGCGCGCCGGCGGCGGTGGGCCCATACAGCCAGGCGGTGGCGCTGGAGGGCCTGGTGTTCACCTCCGGGCAGATCGCGCTGGTGCCCGAGACCGGCGAGATGCCCGAAGGCATCCGCGCCCAAACCGAGCAGGTGATGCAGAACCTGGGCGAGGTGCTGAAGGCGGCCAAAAGCGACTACAACAAGGTGCTGAAAACCACCTGCTTTCTGGCCGACATGGCCGACTTTGAGGCGTTCAATGCGGTGTATGCCCGGTTCTTTGAGCAAAAGCCCGCCCGCAGCTGTGTGGCGGCACGTGCGCTGCCAAGGGGCGCGCTGGTAGAGGTGGAGGCCATCGCCTTTCGCTAGCTGGCTCACATGAAAAAGACAAGGTCGGGGCAGGCGGATGGAAGGGAGCGAAACAAAATGGACGGACAGGTGAACTGGAAAGCGCTGGCCGGGCAGCTGAACGACCTGCTGCGGCTGCACTCGACGCCCATTGGGGTGCAGGTGCTGAAAAACAAGGCCCAGCTGGGCGAAATAGACAAGCTGCGCATGCCCACCACCCAGCTGGCACCCTGCCAGGTGATGGGCCAGGCCATCCAAAAGGGCTTCACCATCGCGGTGACCGACGACTACGCCGTGCGGCCCCACTGCCGCGTCATCCACGGCATGCGCCCGAAGGACGACCGCTTTGACGCAGGCGCCTATTTTTGCGGCGTGTGGTTCGGCAACGAAAAGGCGGCGGCGGCCCACCAGGCGGCGCTGTATACGCTGCCGGCCGAGGTGGCGGCCATCGTCTACTCGCCGCTGCGCTCGCAGCGCATAGAGCCGGACGTGTGCGTGCTGATGCTGAACCCGGC
>JBFXKS010000143.1:0-5191 GCA_050173515.1 Oscillospiraceae bacterium
ATTAAGTATGGCCCTGTATGTTTTTGAACGGGCAAAATAAATGCAAAATTACCGTAACACGGCAAAGAGGTGACGGCATGGCTGAGAACCCGATAGAATTGGTGCGCCAAGCGGAGAGCGAGGCGGACGAGACCCTGCGCACCGCGGCCCAGCAGGCGGAGCAGATGGTGGACGACGCGCACGGCGAAGTGGTGCGCCTGGCGCGCACGGCCGAGGACGATGCCCGCCGCGCGGCCGCCGACAAGATAGCCGAGGCCCACAAGGCCAGCCAGCGCGCGCTGGAAGAGGCGATGGCCGGGCTGGACGGCGAGATGGTGGCGCTGCAGGAAAAGGCCCGCGCGGCCCAGCCGAAGGCGATAGAGATGATCATAGACGCGCTGGCCTGAGCGAACAGCGCCTAAGTGTGTGGAAAATTTGCCGCCAACAGAACGCCTGCAACAAGGGAGATGGTTGGAACATGGCTGTGATGCAAATGGAGCGTCTCCATCTGTGCGCCATGAAGCGGGACAGGAAGAAGATATTGGAGCTGCTGCAGCGGCGTGGCGTGGTGGAAGTGCGCAATGCCGGCGACGCCGACGAGGTGTTCTGCACGATGGATACCTCGGCGACGCGCACGCTGCTGGAAAAGAACGCAGACACCGCCGGGCGCGCCGTGGAAATAGTGGACAAGCAGGTGGCCGTGAAAAAGCCGATGCTGTCCTTTTTGATGGGTCGTGAGGCCGTGCCGCTGGCCCGGCACAACGACTTCTACAAAAAGCAGGACACGGTGCTGCGCAAGGCCCAGCGCGCCGTGCAGCTGGAGCGCGAGGTGGAAGAGGCAAAGACCGAGATATTGCGGGCGCAGGGCCAGCTGGAGGGGCTGGTGCCGTGGCTGGCGCTGCCGATGGGCCAGACCTTTGCCGGCACCAAAAAGACGGCGGTGTTCGTGGGGCTTTTGGAGGGCGAACACACGCGCGAAGAGATACTGGAAAAGCTGGCCGCGGCGGCGCCGCAGCTGCAGGCTGTGCACCTGGAGATGGTGAACGAGAGCCGGGAGCAGACCTGCTTTTACGTGGTGGTGCTGAAAAAAGACGCGGCGCTGGCGGAAGAGGCCCTGCGCCAGATCGGCTTTGCGCGGCCGCCGGGCGCCACGCGCCATGTGCCGGCCCAGCAGAAAAAGCGCTTGGAAGAGAAGATTTCGGCGGCGGAAGCGACGATAGCGCAGGCATGTGAAGAGATAAGCGCGCACGCTGAAAGCCGCGAGGATTTTTTGTACCTGCAGGACCACATGGCCATCCGGGCCGAAAAATACGGCGTGATCGAGCGGCTTTTGCAGTCGAAGCACGTGTTCGTGCTCACCGGCTACGTGCCCTCGGCGGTGGCCGGCGCGCTGGCCGCAGAGCTGGAGGCCACGTTCGACTGCTCGGTACAGAGCGAGGTGGTGGCGGCAGATGACGACGTGCCGGTGCTGCTGAAGAACAACTGGTTTTCACGCCCAAGCGAGAGCGTGCTGGAGAGCTACAGCCTGCCCGGCAAGGAGGACGTCGACCCCACCTCGGTGATGAGCATCTTCTACTATGTCATGTTTGGGCTGATGTTCAGCGACGCGGGCTACGGCCTCATCATGGCGGGGCTGTGCGGGCTGGGTCTGCTGCTGTACAAGAACATGGAGCCAAACTGGAAGAAAAACCTGTGGTTGTTCTTTTGGTGTGGCGTGTCCACCATGTTCTGGGGCGTCATGTTCGGCAGTTTCTTTGGCGATGCGATCGGGGTGGTGAGCGGTACCTTCTTTGGCAAGGCGCTGCTGGTGAAGCCGCTGTGGCTGGACCCGCTGGCCAACCCGATGACGCTGCTGATGTTCTGCCTGGGGATCGGCATCATCCACCTGAGCTTCGGCATGGTGATGAAGGCGGTCACCCTGATAAAAAACAAACAATACATCGATATCCTGTATGATGTCGGTTTCCCGCTGATGCTGATGTATCCGCTGATCGTGATGGTGATGGGCAGCGATATGTTTGCCGGGATGGCCGGCTTCAGCCTGGATCTGCCGGCGGCGCTGACGCCGGTGCTGGTGGGCGTGGCGGGCGTGGGCCTGGTGGGCATAACGCTGTTTGGCGGGCGCGAGAGCAAAAACTGGGGCAAGCGGCTGCTGAAAGGCATCTACGCGGTGTACAATACGCTGGCCGGCTGGCTGGGGGACATCTTGTCCTATGCGCGCCTGCTGGCGCTGGGGCTGGCCACCGGGGTCATCGGCTCGGTGGTGAACAGCATGGGCAC
Organism: Oscillospiraceae bacterium; assembly: GCA_050173515.1. Taxonomy (GTDB): domain Bacteria; phylum Bacillota; class Clostridia; order Oscillospirales; family Ruminococcaceae; genus JAAYCI01. The sequence goes on from JBFXKS010000143.1 coordinate 2,260, forward strand.
CATGCCGGCCGAGGGCGCCGGCGTGGTGGTGGGCGCCATCGCCTTTGTCGTGATTTTCGTGCTGGGCCATGCGCTGAATTTCGGCATCAACGTGCTGGGCGCCTATGTGCACTCCAACCGGCTGGAATACGTGGAGTTCTTTGGCAAGTTCTACGAGGGCGGCGGCGTGAAGTTCGCGCCCTTTGGAATACATTCTAAGTACTACAAAATTGAGGAGGAAACTCAAAATGCCTGAAGTGAGCTTGATGTCTGAGATGGGAATGGTTTTTGCAATTCTGGGTGTGGCGCTGGCCGCACTGCTACCGGGAATCGGCTCGGCCATGGGCGTGGGCATTGCCGGCCAGGCCGCCGCCGGCGTGGTCACCGAGGACCCAGGCAAGTTTGGTAAGGCGCTGGTGCTGCAGCTGTTGCCGGGCACGCAGGGCATCTACGGGCTGCTGATCGCCTTTTTGACGATGGGCCAGATCGGCCTGTTGGGCGGTGGCGGCATTGAGATGAGCCTGGCCAAAGGCCTGGCCTATCTTGGCACCTGCTTGCCCATCGCGCTGGTGGGCCTGCTGTCTGCTATCCATCAGGCCAAGACCTCGGTGGCGGCGCTGAACCTGTTTGCGAAACGGCCAGACCAATTCGGCAAGGCCATCGTGTTCCCCATCATGGTGGAGACCTACGCCATTTTTGCCCTGTTGATCAGCCTGCTGGCGATGATGGGTGTTGCGGGCTTGAATATTTAAGGGGGGCTGGCGATGACCGGTCTTGAGAAAATCCTGGCTGAGATCAAAAATGAGGCGGCGGCCGAGGCGCAGCAGACTCTGGAAAAGGCAAAAGAGGAAGCGGACGGGATACTGGCGCAGGCCAAGGCCGTGCGCGACGAGCAGACAGGGCACATAGCGGCGTCGGCGGCGCAGGACGTGGCCGACATAGAGCGCAGCCGCGAGAGCGCCATGGCCCTGCAGCGGCGGCAGCGCACGCTGGCCACCAAGCAGGCTTTGCTGGAAGAGACCAAGCAGATGGCGCTGGACAGGCTGTATGCCCTGGACGACGCGGCCTATTTTGAGTTGCTGGTAAAGCTGGCGGGCAAGGCGGCCCAGCCGGGCGCCGGCGTGATGCTGCTGAGCGAAAAAGACCAAAAGCGGATGCCGGCCGACTTTGAGAAAAAGCTGGCGGCGGCGCTGCCGGCGGGCGCAGCGGTGTCCATATCGAAAGAGAGCCGCCCGTTTGACGGGGGTTTTGTGCTGCAATATGGCGAAGTGGAGGAGAACTGCACCTTCAAGGCGATGTTCGACGCGCGCGGCGATGCATTTTCCGACCTGATAAGCGAGGTGCTTTTCGCCTAAGGCAAAGACCCCTTTTGAAAGGAGGCGGCGGCAACAGTGGCCAAAGACAACTATGTGTACGCGGTGACCCGGGTGCACGTGAACGAGCAGGGGCTTTTGAGCAGCCAAGACATGGAGCAGCTGGTGGCGGCGCCCAGCGCTGCCGAGGTGTTCCGCTTTTTGGCCGACAAGGGCTGGGGCTCGCCGGAATTGCCGCAAAACGACCCGGACGCGCTGGTGGCATTTGAAACCAACCGCACCTGGGCGCTGGTGGCGGAGCTGGTGGGCGACATCAGCGACTTTGATGTGTTCCGCTTGGGCAACGACTACCACAACCTGAAGGCGGCCATCAAGCTGGCCTACACCGGCGACGACAACAGCCAGAAAGAGGCCTATTACTTGAAATATGGCACCGTGCCGGTGGAGACGATACAAAAAGCGGCGCGGGAGCATGATTTTACGCTGCTGCCCGAGGGCATGGCCGAAGCGGGGCGCGCCGCCTATGAGGCGCTGGCCCACACCGGAAATGGGCAGGCCAGTGACATGGTGATCGACAAGGCGGCGCTGCTGGCCATCGACGCGGCCGGCAAGAAGAGCACAAGTGTGCTGCTGCGCCGCTATGCGCAGCTGACGGTGGACGTGGCGAACATCAAGGCGGCGGTGCGCAGCTGCCTGATGAAGAAGGACCGCGATTTCATCGAGCGGGCGGTGGCCGACGCGGGCACGCTGGACACAAAAGAACTGGTGGACGCAGCGGCCAGCGGGCTGGACGCGGTGTACCGGGTTTTGGAGCACACCGACTACGCCGGTGCCGTGGGCGCGCTGAAAGAGTCGCTGGCGGCTTTTGAGCGCTGGTGCGACGACCGCATGATCGAATTGATCCGCCCGCAGCGTTACAACTATTTTGGCATCGAGCCGCTGGCCGCCTTTATACTGGGGCGCGAAAACGAGATCAAGATGGTGCGGCTGATCTTGTCGGCGAAAATCAACCACCTGAGCGAGGACGTCCTGCGGGAAAGGCTGCGTGAGACCTATGTATAAGATTGCCGTGATGGGCGACAGGGACAGCATCTATGGCTTTGCTGCAGTGGGGCTGGACATTTTCCCGGTGGAGGACGAGGCCGGCGTGGCGCGCAAGGTGCGCAGCCTGGTGGAGGGCGGCTACGCCATCATCTACATGACAGAGAAGCTGTTTGCCAGCGTGCAAAACGAGCTGGACAGCTTCAACGAGCAGCCGCTGCCGGCCATCATCCCGATCCCAGGTGTGTCTGGCAACACGGGGCTGGGCCTGGAGCGCGTGAAACGCAGTGTGGAGAAAGCGGTTGGTTCCGACATTATATTCGGAAACGAAAATAATTAAATATGTTGATTATGCAGTGTGAATCGACGCGCTGAGAAAACCTCGAAGGCCGTTTGACCGGCGCTGGACGCCGGCAGACGCAGCTTTGGCCGATGGCCTTGGCATGACGACGATAACGGGAAGGAATGAGTGCAAAAATATGAGCAGCAAAGGCACGATACTGAAAGTGGCCGGCCCGCTTGTGATTGCCGAGGGCATGCGCGACGCCAACATGTTCGACGTGGTGCGCGTGGCGGACAGCCGTTTGATCGGGGAAATC
>JBFXKS010000144.1:0-5189 GCA_050173515.1 Oscillospiraceae bacterium
CTAGCCGGCCTCGGTCAGCGTGGTGGCGTCCGCTATGGCAAACGGCACACCCAGCATGTTGGCCAGGGTCTGCGCCAGCATGGTCTTGCCCACGCCCGACGGGCCCAACAACAACACGTTGCTCTTTTGAAGCTCCACATCGTCCACATGTGGGGTCATGATGCGTTTGTAGTGGTTATACACCGACACCGACAAAACGGTTTTGGCCTCGTCCTGGCCGATGACGTATTGGTCCAGCCCGGCCTTTATCTCCTGGGGTGTCAGAATATTGATGTCATGCCGTGTGGGCGTGCGGCCACCGCGCGGCTGGCGCCCTTTTGGCATCTCGTTTTGGTAGATGTCGTCCTCATCATTGCCCAGCAGCGAATAACACAGCTCGATGCACTCGTTGCAGATGTTCACACCGGGCCCAATGATCATGCGCTCCACGTCATTCTGCGACTTGCCGCAGAAGCTGCAGATCAACGCCTTTTCTTTTGTAGAGCCGCTTTTCCCTGTCGTCGCCATAGGCTCTCCTTTTTGTCGTTGCGCCACAAGTTACCTGCGTTTACCGGGCCACCAGAATCTTGTCTATCAGCCCGTAGTCCTTGGCTTCTTCGGCGCTCATGAAATAGTCGCGCTCCGTGTCCCGCTCGATCACATCCAGCGGCTGGCCGGTCACGTCCGCCAGGATGCGGTTGATCTTCTGGCGCATTTTCAGGATGCGCTCTGCCATGATCTTGATGTCGCTGGCCTTGCCCTGCGCACCGCCCGACGGCTGGTGGATCATGATCTCGCTGTTTGGCAGGGCAATGCGCTTGCCCTTTTGCCCGGCCGCCAGCAAAAACGCACCCATGGAGGCCGCCATGCCGATGCAGATGGTGGACACCTCGCTCTTGATGTAGTTCATCGTGTCGTAAATGGCCATGCCTGCGGTGATGGACCCACCCGGGCTGTTGATATAAAGGCTGATGTCTTTTTCGGGGTCCTGCCCTTCCAAATACAGCAGCTGCGCCACCACCAGGCTGGCCGTGGTGTCGTTCACCTCGTCGCTCAGCATGATGATGCGGTCATTCAGCAATCTTGAAAATATATCGTAAGAGCGTTCGCCTCTGGCGGTCTGCTCCACTACATAAGGCACCAAGCTACTCAAAAAAGTCGCCCTCTTTCTTTGCTTTCTGTTACTACCCTATCCCATCCCTTATTATATATACGGTCGAAAAAAGGGATTTATTCGGTTTTTTTCGCTTCTTTTTCTGCCGGCGCGGCTTTCTTCTTCGCCGCCGGTTTTTTCGCCGGGGCTTTTTTGGTGGCCGGCTTGTCCTTCTTTTCGTCCGTCTTCTTCGGCTTTTCGTCGGTGATCACCGCCGACTCCTTCACCAGGTCCAGCGCCTTGTTCACCGCCAGGTCCTTGGCGATCTCCTCGTTGGGCATCAGGTTGCGCACCTGGTCTTTTTCCATCTGGTATTTCTCGGCAATGCGGTCCACCTCGGCGTCGATGTCCTCCTCACTCGCCTCGATGCCCTCCAGGCGCATCACCGTCTCCAGCGCCAGGCGCATCTTCACCTGTTTTTCAGCCTGCTCGCGGAAGCCAGCCCTGAAGCCGGCCGTGTCCATGCCGGTGTACTTCAGGTAGTCCTCCAGGTTCAGCCCCTGCTGCTGCAGGCGGAAGGCAAAATCCCGCACCATGTCGTCGATACGGTTCTCATACATCGCCTCGGGTATCTCGCCTTCGATGGTCTCGACGATCATGTCCACTAGCTTGTTTTCGGTCTCCAGCTCCACCTCTTCGTCCAGCTGCTTTTGCATCTCGTCGCGGATGCTCTTTTTATAGTCGGCCAGCGTGTCGAAGTCGCTCACATCTTTGGCGAACTCGTCGTCCAGCTCCGGCAGCTCTTTGTACTGCACTTCGTTCAGTTTCACCTTGAACACCGCCGGCTTGCCAGACAGGTTCTCCGCGTGGTAGCCGATGGGAAAACTCACGTTCACATCAAAGCTGTCGCCCGCCTTGTGGCTCACCACCTGGTCCTCAAAGCCGGGGATGAACTGGCCCGAGCCCAGCGTCAGGCTGAAGCCCTCGTCCTTGCCGCCGTCAAAGGGCACATCATCCACAAAACCCTCGTAGTCGATGTTTGCGATGTCCCCATCCTGCGCCGCGCCCTCGCGCGTGATGATGCGGGCATTGCGCTCGCGCAGGCGTTCCACCTCGGCGTCCACCTTTTCCTCTTCCACCGTCTTCGGCGTGCGGGTGGTCTTCAGGCCCTTGTATTGCCCTATCTTGATCTCCGGCTTCACCGTCACGGTCACTTTCAGCACCGCGCCGTCCTCCAGCGAAACAGACTCCAGCTCTGCCTGCGGCTGGGCCACCGGGTCGATGCCGGCCTCCTTCACCGCCGCCTCATAGGTTTCGGGGAACAGTTCGTTCACGGCATCGTAGTGGAACACGTCCGCGCCGTACATCTTCTCTATCAGGTTACGCGGCGCATGCCCTTTGCGGAAACCGGGCACATTGTATTTTTTTGCGTCGCGTTTGTATACGTTTGAAATCGACTCTTTCAGCTGCTCCGGCTCCACCAAAATCTCCAGTTCGTAGGTGTTGGTGCCTGTTTTCTCGGCTTTTTTCAGTTTCATTACGGTTCCTCCATCCACATAATTACACCACATTATAGCACAGAAATATGAACAATACTATCCCAATTTTCCCGCTTTAGCCCCCGGTTTCCTCCACTTTCAGCGGGTCGAAAAGCAGTGCGTCGGCGCTCACCAGCCGGTACTCGATGCCGCCCACAACACCCTGCACCGCATGGCGGATGGCCGGCCCGTGCAAATGCCCGTAGAAGCAGCGCCGCACCCCAAACGCCTGCATCAGCTCTACCGCCGCGGAGAATGCACCCCCATGGTACACCGGCGGGTAGTGCAGAAAAACCAGTTTTTCCGCCGTGGCGTCGGCCTGTTGCGCCGCCTCCAGCGAGCGCTGCAGCCGCCCCAGTTCCCTGTCCAGCACCTTCTGGTCGTGGGCCTCGCCCGCCTCCAGCATCCAGCCGCGTGTGCCGCACAGCGCGACGCCTTCGGCAAAAAGGCAATTGTTGTGCAAAATGGACAGGGTCTTGAAGCCGCATTGTGCAAAAAACGCCTCCATTTTTGCGCGGGTGCTCCACCAGTAGTCATGGTTGCCCTTCAGCAGCACCTTGGCCCCGGGCAGCGCATCGATGAACCCAAAGTCCGCCGCGGTGTCCTTCAGCGCCATCGCCCAGCTGTTGTCCCCGCCCAGCACCACGGTATCCTCCGGGGTTATCTTCCGGCGCCAGTTGGCCTGTAGCCGCTGCACGTAATCCTGCCAGCCGGCGAAGATATCCATGGGCTTGTCGCCCCCAAGGGACAGGTGGAGGTCCGCAATGGTGAACAGCGCCATGTTTCCTCCTGAAAAGCGGTTTATAGTTTCAACGGGATGTCAACGATCTTATCTGCGTCGATTATTTCTGTAAAGCGAATGGGCTTTCCAGCTAGATCTCGCAGGGCTGCCGGTGCTTGCTGCCCGCTGAATGCCTCCAGCTGTTTCAAGGCGTCAAACCCGGTGCCCACCACCGGCTGTTCCAGCGCCGTCAGCACGTTCTCGCTAAACTTGAACGGGCTTGCCGTGGACAGCACCACCACCGGCCGGCCGCTTGCTTGCCGCCGCCACACCCGCAGTGCCACCGCCGTGTGTGGCTCGGTGAGGTAATGGTGCTGCCGGTAGGTGTCGCGTATCTCCTCAAACACGTCCTGCTCATCGGCCCACCCGGCACAAAAGCTCTGCCGGATCACATCCATCACGCCGGCGTCCACCTGATACTCCCCGGTTTTTGCCAGCTGCTCCATCCAGCCGCGCACCGCCGCGTCACTGCCCGAGGCATGCCACAACAGCCGCTCCAGGTTGCTGGAGACCAGGATGTCCATCGACGGCGAACTGGTCTTGTGGAACTCTCTTTTTGCGTTGTACCGCCCAGTTTCCATAAAGTCGGCCAGCACGTTGTTCTTGTTGGCCGCGCAGATCAGCTTGCCGATGGGCACGCCCATGGCCTTGGCGTACCACCCGGCCATGATGTCCCCGAAGTTGCCGGTGGGCACGCAAAAGTCCACCGGTTCGCCAAAATCCACGCTGCCGTCCCAGCACAGCAGCAGGTAGCTGCTCACATAGTACACGATCTGCGGCACCAGCCGCCCCCAGTTGATCGAGTTCGCGCTGGAGAGCTTCCGTTTTTTCTTGCCCAGCGCCTCGGCCAGTACTGCGTCGGTAAAAGCTTTTTTCACGCCCCGCTGGGTGTCGTCGAAGTTGCCGCGCACCCCAAACACCGCCACATTGCCGCCCTCCTGGGTGGTCATTTGCAGTTTTTGCAGTTCGCTGGTGCCCTGGTCTGGGTAAAACACGGTGATCTTCACGCCCGGAACATCCCTGTACCCGGCCAGCGCCGCACTGCCGGTGTCGCCCGAGGTCGCCACCAATATCAGCGTCTCGCTGTCATCTTTCAGCATCTTTTTGGCTTCCACCAGCAGCTTTGGCATCAGCTGAAGGGCATAGTCCTTGAAGGCGGCGGTGGGCCCGTGCCAGAGCTCGAGTGCGTTCAGACCGTCGCCCAGCCGCACCAGATACCCTTCCTTCCCGCCAAAGTGGTTCTCATAGGTCTCGGCCAGCGCGCCCATCAAAAAATCGGCGTCATAGTCGGGCAAAAACGCGCCAAGCACCTCATAGGCTATCTCTGCATATGAAAGCCCCAGCAGCGGGCGAATGGCCAGCTTCGGCAAGCGGGTGGGCACATACAGCCCGCCGTCGGGCGCAAGCCCTGTCAATATCGCCTCGGCGGCGCTCACCCGGCGGGCACTGTCTCTTGTGCTGGTGTACTCCATCTGTTCTCCCCTCCGCTCGGTGTCCATATATTATAGAGGATACAAGCCCTTATCAAAACCTCGTTTTGTTTATCAAAGTGTAAACGCGTGCTCTATCCGCCGTATATCCGCAGATTTCCCGTCCCTCTTCAGCACGACTTCCACCACATCGAAGCGCGCGGGCGGCTCTTCGCCCTTTTGCCCGGCCATATAGCCCTGCGCCGCGCGTATCAGCCGCTGCTGCTTGTGCACATCCACCGCTTCGCGCCCGGCCACAGCCGCGCCATCGCCGCGCGTCTTTACCTCACAAAATACCAGCACGCCGTCTTTTTCCAGTATCAGGTCCA
>JBFXKS010000145.1:0-5181 GCA_050173515.1 Oscillospiraceae bacterium
GGCGAAAAAGGTAAGCATGAAGCGCAGGCTCATAATGCCCAGCGCAAAGCACACAGGCACCGCGATGTAGCCCATGAGGTCGAGGAAGGGGCCGATCACCTCGAACAGCCAGTAATACGGGAAGGCCAGCAGGCCGATGCGCTTGTACTTGGGGTTCAGCATCACCTTGCCGTTTTTGGTCAGCGAGTTCACGGTCTCCGTCTGCCAGGTTTTGCGCTGGCGGTACAGCTGGCCAATGCGCTTGGGCGGGTGCACCCAGCACACCGGGTCTGGAATAAACTTGATGACATATTTGGCCTGCTGCTCCAGCAGGTGGCGGTGCAGCTTCACCACCAGGTCCATGCCCACGCCAAAGCCGTCGGTGGCATAGCCGCCCACGTCGATCACCGTTTTCTTGCGGAAAGCGCCAAAGGCCCCCGACACGTTCAGCAAAATGCCCATCGCGTCGCAGCCCAGGCTGCCTGTCAAAAAGGTGCGCAGGTACTCGATGGTCTGGAAGTTGATGAGCGGGCGCTTGGGCGTACCCACCTCCACCAGCTCGCCGTTCACGATCTCGTAGCCATTGGCCACGCGCACGATGCCGCCCACGCCCACCACGCGGTGATCCTTCACAAACGGCATGATGATCTTCACCAGCGACTCTTTTTCCAGCAGCGAGTCGGCGTCGATGGCCACATACACCGGGTAGCGCGAGGCGTTGATGCCGGCGTTCAGCGCGTCGCCGATGCCGCCCTGCACCTTGTCCAGAATGGTCAGGTTCGGGTAGTCTGGGCAGCGGTACACGGCTGTCACCTCTTTGGTGGGTATCGAGATGCGGATGGGCTGGCGCACGGCCACCAGCGCATACTTGTCTATCAGCTTTTGCAGGGTGCTGTCGGTGGAGCCGTCGTTGATGATGATGACCTCATATTCCGGAAAGTCCAGCGACAGCAGGTTGTTCACCGTGTCCAAAATGGTTTTTTGCTCGTTGTGGGCCGCCACCATCAGCGTGATGGGGATCATGTTCTCCGAGTCCAGGTAGCGCTTGTGCTCCAGGTAATAGCGCGAGCGGTTGAACCGCGACAGGCTGACCGAAGAGCCCACCAGCTGCACCAGCGACACCGTGTTGGACAGCAGGATGTACACCAGCGAGACGATGCAGATCACGAGCAGGATGGAATAGATGATGTTCATTGCGCCTTCCTCCCCCAGATGTTGCTCGTCTCGGCCATGTACTCCAGTATCTCGTAGGCGTATCGATCGCCCGATTCCTTCACCTTTTCCAGCAGCGCGGCAATATTGGGCGAGCGGCTGAGCGCCAGGGCCGCGTTGTAGCGCACCTGCCACTCCTTGTCGTGCAGCGCCTCGGCTATCTCGTTTTCATAGCCGCTCTCGTCTATCAGCGCCAGCGCGCTCACCGCGATGCTGCGCACCTCCCAGCGGTCGGCCTTCAGCAGGCTGGCCAGGCGCGGCGCGGCCGGCTCATACTGCAGCTGCCCCAGGCTGCGCGCGGCGTCTATCACCGTGTTGAAGTCCTCGCTGTCCAGATACGGGAACACCTTTGGCGCCAGGTCCGTCATGTGCTCGGCACCAATGCGCTTCACGCAGATGCGCACCACAAAGGGGTCGGGCGAGTTCATCAGCGCGGCGTACAGGTCGTGCTTGTCGCCGGTGTAGGCCTTCAGCACCTCTTGCAGGCTGCGGAAGGACAGCGTCTGCACATAGTTTTCGTCCATGCAGATGTGCACGATGTGGTCTCGGCTGCCCAGCAGCGCCAGCGTGAGGTAGGCCTGGTACTGCAGGTTGATGTCGTTGCGGTGTGTGTACATCAGCGAGGCCACCCGGCTGTCCATGCCGGCCAGGTCCAGGTCCCCGATGAGCCGGATGATCAGGATGAGGTATTCCATGTCGTTGGTGCCGAACTCTTTCATGATGTACTCTTTGAAGCCCATCTGCAAAATGATGCCCTGCAAGGCGGGCTTGTACTGGTCGTCTATCTCGTCGAACACCTCGGCCAGAATATACAGGCGCTCCGGCGAAAACACCTTGTCGCCACCGGCGATGGCCACCTTGGCCGAGGGGTCGTCGGTCACTTTGCTCAGCGCGTAATAGATCTGCTGTTTCAGCTTGTGCTTGAAGCGCTCCTGCATCACCGCCGAAACCCGGATATAGATGAGCACGCAGATGAAAAGGACCAGCATCATCACCAGAAAGATGAGGATATAGGTGAACACCACCCGCGCATTGAACCACGCGGGCTGCCAGTCGGTCAGCTGCACCTTATCTGCCGCACCAAAAAACGCCGCACCCATTCTGTTTATAAAAGTCAAATCATTCAGCCCCTTATCATTGGACCATCTCGATTAATAACACATTTTATCACATAATTATAAAACTGTCCATGGATATTTGTCAGCACTGACAAACCGTCGTTTGTCCTTTTGGCGCATGGCCGTGCGGTGGGCTGCCCGTTTGCGCCGTACCGTGCTGCACCGTCCAATGTGCGCCTGGTTTGCAAAAACTTTACAGCTGCCCCGCCCGCGTTGACAGCACCGGCAAAATAGCCTAAAATAGCTACGTTATGCCCTGTGCGCAGCCCCCGTGCGCAAATCGCTCCCTGCTTGGAGGAAAATCACTGTGGACCAGACCAAAGCACTCAGCAACATCACCATTTTGGACCTCTCGCGCGTTCTGTGCGGGCCCTACTGCACCATGCTGCTGGCCGACATGGGCGCCCAGATCATCAAGGTGGAAAACCCAGACGGCGGCGACGACACCCGCAGCTGGGGCCCCATGCGCAACGACGCCAGCGTCTATTTCGCATCCATCACCCGCAACAAGCGCAGCGTCACGCTGAACCTGAAAGACCCCGAGGCCAAGGCCTTGTTCAAAAAGCTGGTGGCCAAAGCGGACGTTGTTTTGGAGAACTTTCGCCCCGGCGTGATGAAGAAGATGGGCCTGGGCTATGAGGACCTGAAAAAGGTGAACGACAAGATCATCTATGCCTGCGTGTCCGGCTTTGGCACCGAGGGCCCCTATTCCCAGCGCCCCGGCTACGACCTGATTGCCCAGGCCATGAGCGGCGTGATGAGCGTGACCGGCTGGCCCGACGGCCCGCCCACACACGTGGGCATCTCCATCGGCGACATCATGTCCGGGCAGAACATCGCCATCGGCATATTGAGCGCCATCAATGCGCGCAACCTCACCGGCCAGCCGCAGTATGTGGAGGTGGCTCTGGTGGACACCATCGTCTCCGGCCTCACCACCGTGGTGCTGCCCTACACCGAGAACGGCACCGTTCCCACCCGCATGGGTAACCGCATGGCCACCCTGGCGCCCTACGAGTCCTACGCCGCCAAGGACGGCGAGATGATCATCGCCTGCGGCAACCAAAAGCTGTTCGAGTACCTGTGCGACCGCATTTTGCAGCGGCCCGAGCTGAAGGAGGACCCGCGCTACCTCACCATGCCGGACCGCACGGTCAACTATGCCTCTTTAAAAGAATATGTGGAGGAGTGGACACGCCAGCACACCGTGGACGAGGCGGTGGACATCGTGCTGGCCGCCGGCATCCCCGCCGCGCCCATCTTCGACATGAGCCAGGTGGTGAACAACGAGCACATTGCCAAGGTGCGCCAGATGTATGTGCCGCTGGACCACCCGGTCATCGGCGAGATGACGGTGACGGGCAACCCCATCAAGATGGACTGCGTGACACCCGAAGAGTGGACGCCCGCACCCTCGCTGGGCGAGCACAATGCCGAGGTCTTCGGTGCGCTGGGCGTGGACGCCGCCACACTGGAACAGCTGAAAAAAGACGGCACCATCTAGGCGCTTCATTACAACCCATACCGCCAAAGAAACCCCTGAGAAAGGGGTTTCTTTTTTATCATTATAACATCGAAATCAAAGCCAAGCTAAAGCTTCCCGTCCGGGCCCAAAAAGGTCTCGTTGAACAGCTCCTCCACCTTTTCCCGCGAGGCCTTCACCCACGCGTCGTACCGCGCAATGATACGCTGGCCCTTCTCGGTCACCGTGGTGCCGCCGCCGTGCTTTCCACCCGGCTGGCGCACCAGCACGCCGCCGTCGAACATCGCCTCGATGTTGTTCACCATCTTCCAGCCCTTGCCATACGAGATGCCCATCTGCTGGCAGGCCAAGCGCAGGGACTGAGTGTCGTTCACCAGCCGCAGCAGCTGCTGGGTGCCCGGCCCGTAGGCGTAGTCCTCCCGGGAGATGTTCAGCCGCACCACGGGCAGCAGCCGGTTCAGGCTGTGCCGGGCCAGCAGTTCCTCATAGTCGCCGTTCTGCTCGATGTTCAGCAGCACACCGGCGTCCGGCACCTCCACAAACAGCCGCTGCATGCCCAGCGCCTGGATGGCCCCGGCCAGCCCGCCAGGGCCTTCGTAGTCTATGATGTTGCCAAACAGTTCCGCGCCCAGCTGCACCGGGTGCCCCGAGGCGTGCTCGTGCAGCGGGATCACCAGCGGCTCGTGCAGGGCGGCCAGCCGCTTCACCGTCTCCACCGTGTACAGCGGCACGCTCACCGGCGTCACCTGCACCCGCTCGCACTTGCCCTGCAAATACGCCAGCCCGATTTTCACGCTGTCCAGCATCTCGGCATCCGCGCAGCCGTTCTGCAGGCACACCACGCCCATGCGCGCCACGTGCTTTTCCACGGCCTCCAGATCCTGCGCCACCAGCACGATGCGGCAGATGCCCGCCTGCTGGTAGACACGGACGAGGCGCTGCACGGCCGACAGGCCGCCCACCGGGCGCATCGGGTCAAATTTTTCCCTGTGCTGGGTCTTGCCCGCCGCGATGATCAACGCTGCTGTCATCTTGCTCTCCTTATGTCAGTCATTTGGAGGGGTCGTCTGTTTTCTTCTTGTAGCTGGCCGCCATGCCGGCATCCGGGTCCACCTCGGCGGCATAGCTGGCCGGCGGATAGCGCAGGCCGGCGCCGTTCAGACGCTCCAGCCCTTTCACCGCCTTCACCAGATCCTGCGGCGTCAGCGCCAATATCAGCTCATTTTCCGGGTAGCCGCCAAAGCGCAGCTCCGCATAGCAGGGCACCGTCAGGCTGGGCGCATTCGTCAGCCAGGTGCGTATCCACCCCACCGAGCAGGTCGATTCTCCCACAAAGTCGAACTCTAGTTTTTTATAGTCGTCCTCTATCAGCCCGCTCAGCAGCATGAA
>JBFXKS010000146.1:0-5177 GCA_050173515.1 Oscillospiraceae bacterium
CAGCGAGATACACGCGCTGGAGGCGGTGGCCGCCAGCGGCAAGGACAAGCTGGCCTGCATCAGCTCCATCGCCGAGTACCTGGACATCCGCCCGCCCTCGGCCACCGGCGTGGTGAACAAGCTGGCCCAGAAAGGCTATGTGGTGAAGGAAAAGGGCGACGCCGACGGCCGCGTGGTGCACGTGCGGCTCACCCGGGCGGGCCAGCGCGTGAACAGCGCGCACCAGTTTTTCCACCGCAACATGGTGCGTGCGCTCTCCAAAGAGATGACCCAGGAGGAGAAGGAGATCTTCATGCGCGGCATGGAGACGCTGGACACCTTTTTGGACGAACGCATCCAGCAGTTCAGCGACACGCCCGAGCGCGGCGGCTGAGGCCGCGCCAAAGCAATGCAGTTCAAGGCTTCCGGGCTTCTCGGCGGCATGAACATAAAAAATGGGCCAGGGGCCCAAAACTATGCAAATAAGCGAGGGAACAAAAATGGCAACAATGGAACAAGTGGAAAAAATCATGAGCGAGTACAAAGAGGTGAGCCCCGGCAGCCTGAAGGCGGAGACCACCTTTGAGGAGTTGGAGCTGGACAGCCTGGATTTGGTGGACATGGCCATGGCCTGCGAAGACCACTTTGGCGTGCCGGTGGAAGTGAACGAAAACCTGAAGACGGTGGGCGATTTGCTGGCCGTTTTGAACGCGGCCTGAAAAAATTTGGGCCCATCTGTTTTTTGAGAAGAGACCACGAGGGAAGGAACGAAAGAAAGCATGATTGAAACACTACTATGTGAAACGCTCGGCATCCGCTACCCCATCATCCAGGGCGGCATGGCATGGATAGCCAACGCCGATTTGGCCTCGGCCGTCAGCAACGCGGGGGGCCTGGGCCTCATCACCGCCATGAACACGGATGCCGACTGGGTGAGCAACGAGATGGAGCGCGCGAAGAAACTGACCGACAAGCCCTTTGGGGTGAACCTGATGCTGATGAGCCCCATTGCCGGCGAGGTGGCCGAGCGCATAGCCAACGCACGCATCAAGGTGGTGACCACCGGCGCCGGCAACCCCGGCAAGTACATGGAGATGTGGGAAAAAGCCGGCGTGAAGGTGTTGCCCGTGGTGGCCAGCGTGGCGCTGGCCCGCAAGATGGAGCGCAGCGGCGCCGCCGCCATCATCGCCGAGGGCTGCGAGAGCGGCGGGCACATTGGCGAGAGCACCACCATGGCCTTGCTGCCCCAGGTGACCAGCGCCGTCTCCATTCCCGTGGTGGCGGCCGGCGGCATCGGCGACGGCCGGGGCCTGGCCGCGGCCATGATGCTGGGGGCCAGCGGCGCGCAGATGGGCACCCGCTTTCTGGTGGCCGACGAGTGCCCCATTCCCGAGGTATACAAAGAAAAAATACTGAAGGCGAAAGACATAGACACCATGACCACCGGCCGGCGGCTGGGCCACTCGGTGCGCAGCCTGAAAAGCCCGTTCAGCCGCGGCTACCTGAAGAAAGAGTACGACAGCAACGTGCCCGACGAAGAGCTGGAGGCCCTGGGCACCGGCGCGCTCTACCGCGCCGCCGTGCAGGCCGACGAGCAGACGGGCTGCTTCATGGCCGGGCAGATAGCCGGGCTGGTGAACAAACGGCAATCCGCGGCCGAAATCGTGGTAGAGGTGTGCGAGGAAGCCGAGGAAAGGCTGCGTGAAGCGACCAAATGGGTAAGATAGCATTCTTGTTTGCGGGGCAGGGCGCCCAGCAGCCGGGCATGGGCAAAGCGCTGTGCGGCACGGCGGCGGGCGCCGAGGTCTTCAATGCGCTGGAGGCCATTCGCCCCGGCACCATGGCCGACTGCTTCGAGGGCAGCCCCG
The DNA here is from genome assembly GCA_050173515.1 of Oscillospiraceae bacterium. Taxonomy (GTDB): domain Bacteria; phylum Bacillota; class Clostridia; order Oscillospirales; family Ruminococcaceae; genus JAAYCI01. Next base: position 1,848 of record JBFXKS010000146.1, read on the forward strand.
AGCGCCTGGCCGAGACCGACGTGACCCAGCCCTGTGTGTTCGCGGTGGACATGGCCGCGGCGGCGGCGCTGGCGGCCGAGGGCGTGCGGGCCGACGGTGTGGCCGGGTTTTCGCTGGGCGAGGTGGCCGCGCTGGGTTTTGCGGGGGCCTTTTCGCTGGAGGATGCCTTCCGGCTGGTGTGCCAGCGCAGTGTGCTGATGCGCCGCGCCACCGACGAAGAGGCCGGCGCCATGGCCGCGGTGCTGCGCCTGCCCAACGAGGTGGTGGAGGCGCTGTGCCAGAAGTTCGAGCGGCTGTACCCGGTGAACTACAACTGCGACGGCCAGCTGGTGGTGGCCGGCCGCGCCGAGGAGATACCGGCCTTTTGCGCCGAGGTGAAGACGGCGGGCGGCACCGCCCGGCCGCTGGCGGTGGGCGGCGCGTTCCACTCGCCGCTGATGGCCGGCGCCGCCACGGCCTTTTCGCAGATTCTGGAGGCCGCCCCGTTTGAAACGCCTGCGCTGCCGGTCTACGCGAACCTCACGGCGGCGCCCTATGCCCCGCCGCTGCGGCGCACGCTGGCCGCCCAGATGGAGAACCCCGTGCGCTGGAGCGATACCATCAAGCGCATGGCCGCCGACGGCTACGACACCTTTGTGGAGGTGGGCCCCGGCAAAACGCTCACCACGCTGGCCAAGCGCATCGTGCCCACCGCGCGCCTGGCCAATGTGCAGGACACCGACAGCCTCAAGGCCGCCCTCGAGCTTTTGGCGGCGGGCTGAACCCGTTTAGACGAAGGGACCCTCAATGACACTCACTGGAAAAACCGCCGTCGTCACCGGTGCGGCGCGCGGGCTGGGGCGGGCCATCGCCGTGAAAATGGCGCAGCAGGGCGCCGCCGTGGCGCTCATCTACCTGGCCAATGACACGGCCGCGGCCGCCGCCGTGCGCGAGATAGAGGCCTTTGGCGGCACCGCCAGGGCCTACCGCTGCGACGTCTCCAGCTTTGAAGGCACCAAGCAGACCGTGGGCGACATCCTGGCCGACTTTGGCGGCGTGGACATTTTGGTGAACAACGCGGGCATCGTGCGCGACGGCCTGGTGGTCACCATGAAAGAGGCAGACTTCGACGCCGTGATCGACACCAACCTGAAAGGCGCGTTCAACATGGTGCGCCAGCTCTACCAGCACTTCATGCGCAAGCGCGCCGGGCGTATCATCAACATCACCTCGGTGGCCGGGCTGCACGGCAACGCCGGCCAGGCCAACTATGCCTCGGCCAAGGCGGGGCTGGTGGGCCTCACCAAAAGCCTCGCGCGCGAGCTGGCCTCCCGCGGCGTCACCTGCAACGCCATCGCCCCGGGGCTCATTGCGTCCGACATGACCAGTGACCTCAGTGAAAAAGCCAAAACAGGCCTTGTGCAGAACATCCCGCTGGGCCGCTTCGGCACCGCGCAGGAGGTGGCGGAGCTCACCGCCTTCCTGGCCGGGGACGCGGCGGGCTACATCACCGGCACCACCGTGCAGATAGACGGCGGCCTGTTTATATAGACCCATGTGTAAAACCATCGGGGCACGGGCGTTTTTGCGCCGATGCCCGCCGTGGCCGGCGACTGTCCACACCTTATGAAAAGGCATGGGCCTGTTTTTCTGTGCCCGGCCGAAAAAGGAGGAAGCCAAAAATGAACAGAGTGGTCATCACCGGCATGGGCGCCGTGACCCCGGTGGGCAACACCGTAGCTGACACCTGGCAGGCGCTGGTGGCCGGAAAAAGCGGCATCGGCACCATCACCCGCTTCGACGCATCGCCCTACAGGGTATCTGTGGCCGCCGAGGTGAAAGACTTCGACCCGGTGCAGTATTTTGAAAAAACCGAGGTGCGCAAAAACGACCTCTACACCCAGTATGCCGTGGCCGCCGCCGAACAGGCCATGCAGGATAGCCGCCTGGCCGGCACCGTGCAGCCCGGCCGCTTCGGGGTGTACATAGGCAGCGGCGTGGGCGGGCTGCAAACCACCGTGAAAGAGGCCGAAAAGCACGGCGCGGGCCAGCTGCGCCTGTCGCCCTATCTGGTGCCCATGATGATCTCTAACATGGCCGCCGGCACGGTGTCCATCCGCTTTGGGGCGGTGGGCCCCACGCTGCCGCTCACCACGGCCTGTGCCACCTCCAGCCACGCCATCGGTGAGGCCTACCGCGCCATCAAGCACGGCTACGCCGACGCCATTCTGGCCGGTGGCGGTGAGGCCACCGTGTGCCCGTTCTCCATCGCCGCGTTCGACGCCTGCATGGCGCTCACCCAAAACCCGGACCCCGCCACCGCCTGCACCCCGTTCGACGCGCGGCGCAGCGGCTTTGTGATGGGCGAGGGCGGCGTGGTGTTCGTGGTGGAGGAGTATGAGCGCGCCAAGGCCCGCGGCGCGAACATCTACGCCGAGGTGTGTGGCTATGGCAACACCGCCGACGCCCACCACATCACCGCGCCGCATCCCGAGGCCGAGGGCATCGCCGCAGCCATCACAAACGCCATGGACGAGGCGGGCATCACGCCCGATGCGGCCACCTATGTGAACGCCCACGGCACCAGCACCCAGCTGAACGACAAGTCCGAGACGCTCGGCTTCAAAAAGGCCTTTGGCCCCGCGGCCTACGACGTGGCCATCAGCAGCACCAAAAGCATGACCGGCCATATGCTGGGCGCCGCCGGCGCGGTGGAGGCGATGGCCTGCATCATGGCGCTAAACACGGGCATCGCCCCGCCCACCATCGGCTATGCCCAGCCCGACCCGGACTGTGACCTTGACTACACGCCGAACACCGCAGCCAAGCGTCCCTTTACCCAGGCCATCTCCACCTCGCTGGGTTTTGGTGGGCACAACGCCTGCCTGGTGCTGAAAAAGATGTAAAGGAGGCCCGCTATGGACCAGGCCGCCATCCAGAATGTCCTGCCCCACCGCCCGCCCATGCTGCTGGTGCAAGAGGCGGAGATGAACGCCGACGGCAGCGCGGTGGGCAAATACGCCGTCAGCGGCGAGGAGTGGTTCCTGAAGGGGCATTTTCCGCAAAACCCGGTGGTTCCGGGCGTCATTTTGTGCGAAATACTGGCACAGACCTGCTGTGTGCTGCTGGCCGAAAGCGCGCTGCCCGCCGGCAAAACGCCCTATTTTACCGGGCTGGACAAGGTGAAGTTTCGCCGTCCTGTGAAGCCGGGCGACGTGGTGGAGACCCACTGCAAGATCACCCGCAGCAAGGCGCCGTTCTACTTTGCCGAGGGCACGTGCAGCGTGGGGGGCCAAACGGCCATGCAGGCGCAGTTCAGCTTTGCGCTGGTGGACGCCACCTAGCGCCCGG
>JBFXKS010000147.1:0-5028 GCA_050173515.1 Oscillospiraceae bacterium
CATAGATCGTGCGGCTTCCCGCGTCCTGGTCGAAGGTCGGCACATAGTGGTCCACCAGCAGCAGGCGCTTTTTGCCCCTGGTGCGCTCGCTCGCGCGCGCCACATGCTCCGCGTTGGGGTAGTGGTATTGCGCCAGCTCCCCCAGCCATTTTTCACACAGCTTAGTCGAGTTCTCCACCAGGTATTGTTTCAGGCCCTGTGCAAGGTCTGTCCCGTGGGAGATGCCCTCGTAATGCGTGACCACCGACAAGGGCTGGTACATCACCTTGTAGCCGTGGCGGCGCGCCTCAAAGCAAAAGTCGGAGTCCTCGCAATAGGCCGGCACATAGCGCTCGTCAAAGCCGCCGGCCGCCCGCCACAACTCGGCGCGCACCATGAACGAGCAGCCGGACACATAGTCGGCCTCTTTCACGTAGTTGAACGGCGCGGCGTCGGGGTCCTGCCCGTGGCCAAAGTTCCAGGCGCTGCCGTCCTGCCACACGATGCCGCCGGCCTCCTGCAGCCGCCCGTCGGCATACACCAGCTTGGAGCCCGCCACGCCGACTTTGGAATCGGATTCCATCAGTGCAACCAGGCTTTGCAGCCACTGCGGGTGCACCTCGGTGTCGTTGTTCAAAAAGACGATATACCGCCCGCGCGCCTGTTGCGCGGCCGCGTTGCAGTTGCGCAGAAAGCGCAGGTTCTGCCGGTTGCGCAGCACGCGCAGGTTCTGCGCTTTCTGTGCGATCTTGCGCGTCATATCCGTGGAGTGGTCGTCGGCCAGGAGCACCTCATAGGCCACGCCTGCGCAGGTGGCGTGGATGCTTTTCAGGCATTGCCAGGTGTAGCTGAACTGGTTGTACACCGGGATGACGATGGACACCAGCGGCGTTTCGCACGGCGGGAAAGCCAATGGCTCCAGGGCCTTGAATGCCTGCTTTTGTTGCTTTTTCTCGCGCCAAGCCGCGCGTTTTCTGCGCACGAACTGTATGGGCTTCACCAAAACGGCCCTTAAAAAGCGCGCGCGCGCGGTGCCCGGCGGCACAACTTTGCGCACCATGCGGGCAATTTTGTGGCTGAAGCGCCAGGTGCGCGAGGCAAGGACGCTCAAATGCTCGTTTTCCAGCGCGGCATATTTTGCGATGAGGTCGGTGAGGTGCCAGGCATATTTGTGCAGCTCTTCGTTCACCTCGCGCAGCTCATTGGTGCGCTGGTCCAGCAGAACTTCTTTTTCCGCCAATTGCGTGGCCTGTTGGGTGATCAGGGTCTCTTTTTCGCCTATCAGGCCGTCCTTTTCGCTTATCAGGCCGTCCCGCTGCCGGATCTCCTGGTCTTGCCGCTGGATGTGGGCATTTCTTTCCGAGATCTGGGTATCCTGCCGGCGGATCAGGCCGTCCTTTTCCTCCAGTTCGCCGTCCAGGCGGCGGATATGCTGCATCCGCTCTTCGCTCAGGCGGTCTGTGGACACCGCCCACTGCGTCAGCTTGGCCAGGGTGCCGCTCTCCCGCACCAGGACGCGGGCCTCCACGGGCCCCAGCGCCCGGTCGCAGCACACCGCTATCAGGTACTCGGCGGCGTCCATGTGAAAATCGTTTTGCACGGTGGCCGGCGCCTGCCCCGCCGGGGTGATCACGTTGCCGATCTCGAACTGCTGGGCCACGAAAACCACCTCTTTGAAGTGGGTTTTCAGCAGCGCCTCAAATTCCTGCGCATCCAGCTCGTGCTCGTGGAAATGGTTTTCCACCTTTTCCTGGTAGATGTCCTTGTTGGGTGTGGACATGACCAGCAGGCCGTCGGGGCGCAACACGCGCTTGATCTCGCGCATGAAGGTCTGCTGCTGGGCCTCGGTCACGTGCTCCAGTGTTTCAAAAGACACCACGGCATCGAACGTGTGCGCCTCAAAAGGCAGCTCGGTGACCGAGGCCTGCTGGAACGCGATGTTGTCGCCGCCATAGTGCTGTTGCGCGTAGACCACGGTCTCGTCGGAGATGTCGATGCCCACCACGGCCTGTGCCGTTTGCGCAAGGATCTGCGAGCCATAGCCCGCGCCGCAGGCGGCGTCCAGCACGCGCATACCGCGCACCAGCGGCTGGGCAAAATAGTATCGGTTCTTGTGCTCCAGTTCCAGTTCGATGTCTACCTGTGCGGGAATCATTCTCTCGCCGGTGAACTCCATGCGTACAACCCCTTACCCCTGTATACTATGGCTATGCCTGGCCGAAAAACCGCACTTCCAGCATGGCGCACAAGCAGTGATACACCGGCAGGTGCAGCTCCTGGATGCAGTCTACCCGCGTGTGCGGTACACAGATGCACACGTCGGCCAGGGCCTTCAGCTTTCCGCCGCTCTCGCCTGTGAGCCCCAGCACCTTTGTGCCTTTGGCCTTTGCCGCAATGGCGCCCAGCAGGATGTTCTGCGAATTGCCCGACGTGGAGAGGCCCCAGAAAACGTCGCCGGTGGTGCCCAGCGCGTACACCTGCTGTGCCACGCCCGCGGCGCCGTCCACATCGTTGGAAAATGCCGTTTGCAGGGCCACATTTCCCACCAGCGAGAGGGCCGGCAGCGCGCCCTGCAGCCTTTCGCCCAGCCAGCGGCCCTGCTCGCCGCCGGCTTTCTCCAACGCCGCCCTTTCCCCGGGGGCCAGCGCGCGCGCCAGGTGGAACCCTTTCATCAGCTCGCCCACAATGTGCTCTGCGTCGGCCGCGCTGCCGCCGTTGCCGGCGCACAGCACCTTGCCGCCGCCCTCATATGTTTTTTCCAGCAGCTGGTACGCCTTTACGATATCCGCTTTGGCTGCGGCCAAAGCTGGATAACGCGCCATCAGCTCATCCAAAACCTGTTCAACTGCATGCCTCATGCGGCCGTCCTCCGTGTGGGTCGTTTTGTTCTGCGCTAAAACCCGGTCTCCAATGTGAAAAACTCCGGGGCGTAGTGGATCACCTTGCTGCCGCCGTCCTCGAAGTCGAACGGCACGTGCAGCAGGCCCGAAAGGGCGGCCATCACGGCGCTTTGCTTTTCCTTTTCCACATAGAACAGCAAAAAACCGCCGCCGCCCGCGCCCAGCAGCTTGCCGCCTGTGGCGCCGGCCGCCTTGGCCTTTTCGTACACGGCGTCGATGCCGTCGGTCGAAATGCCTTTGGAGAGGCCGCGTTTCAGGTGCCAGGTGTAGTCCAGCAGCTGGCCAAACGCGTCCAGCGCGCCCTTGCCCGTCAATATCCGCTCGGCGTCGCCCACCAGCTTCACCATCTCGCCCACATCGGCTTTTTTCTGGGTCACCTGTTTGCGGGTGTCGTTTTGGATGTCGGCCGAAAAGCGCGAGAACCCCGTGAAGAACAGCATCAAATTGCCGCACAGTTCCTCTTTTCTGGCCGGCGAGATGATCACCGGGCGCACGGTGTAGTCGTCGCCGCTAAAATCGATGCGGTTGAACCCGCCATAGGCCGCGGCGATCTGGTCCTGCCAGCCGCCGGCCTCATCACACTTTTCCCGCTCCAGGCAAATGGCCTCGTCCGCCAGCTTTTTCTTGTCTGCATATTTGCCCTTCAGCGCATAAAAGGCGTTCAGCATGCCCACGGCAAACGAGCTGCTGGTGCCCAGCCCGCTGCGCGCCGGCAAGTCGGAGTCATAGGTCAGACGCAACTCGTGCATGTCCAGCATCTTCATGGCCTCGCGGATGGCCGGGTGCTTGATCTCGCTGTTGTCGTTCACGTGCTCGGTGGCCGAATAGGTCAGGTGTGTTTTATACTCAAAAAAACGGGGCAGATGCCGCACCGTCACATAGCAGTACTTGTCGAATGTGGTGGACAACACGCTGCCGCCGTTTTCCCGGAAATACTCGGGGAAATCGCTGCCGCCCCCAAAAAAAGACATCCTGAAAGGCGTTTGGGTGATCACCATGCCTTGCTTCTCCTCCCTACCTGCGTCACGGCGCATCTGCGCCCGCCCATGGCCGCGGTGCCTTGTGCGGCCGATGGGTCCGTGATATGATGATAAAAAGACCTGCGTACACAATTTCATCTATTATATCATTATGTGGCAATATATGGCAATAAACGCCGGCCGAAAAGTGGATGGCCGTGCCGCCCACGCGACAAAAACAACGGAGGGATATTGGATGCAGCCCATCAAAACGGTGATCATGGCCGGCGGAAAAGGCACCCGCATCGCGCAGGACTGGCCGCTGCTGCCAAAGCCGATGGTGCCGCTGTGCGGCAAGCCCATCCTGCAGCACCAGATAGAGCTTTTGGTGCGCCAGGGCCTCTGCGATATCACGCTGGTGGTGGGCCACATGGCAGACAAAATTACCGCCCATTTTGGCGACGGCGCCCAGTATGGCGCGCGCATCGGCTATGTGGTGGAGCAGGCCCCGCTGGGCACGGCGGGCGCGCTGGCGCTGGTGCCCAGGCAGGACATCCTGCTGCTGATGGGCGATGTGTTCCTGGAGGTGGATTTTTCGCGGTTCCTCTCCTGGCATCGTGAAAAGCAGGCCGACATCACGCTGTTTGCCCACCCCAACAGCCACCCGTGGGACAGCGACCTGCTGGTGGCCCGGCCCACCGGGCAGGTGCAGCGCTGGGCCTCGAAAAAAGACGCCGAGCGCGGGGAGCTGCGCAATTTGGTGAACGCGGGGCTCTATATCCTCTCGGCGCACGTGCTGCCCACCCAGGCGGCGCCGCTGGACCTGGACAAAGGCGTGGTGGCGCCGCGCATAGCCGGCGGAGGCGTGTACGCCTACCGCTCCAGCGAATATGTCAAGGACATGGGCACGCCCGAGCGCCTGGCGGCCGTTTGCCGGGACATCGAAAACGGGGTGTGCGCCGCGCGGGCGCTGAACAACCGGCAGCGCGCCGTTTTTTTGGACCGGGACGGCGTCATCAACCGGCACGAGGGCTTCGTCACGCAGCCGCAGCAGCTGGCGCTGTTGCCGGGGGCGGCCGAGGGCATCCACCGGCTGAACACCTCGCCGTTTTTGGCCATCTGCGTCACCAACCAGCCGGTGGTGGCGCGCGGGGACGTCAGCTTTGAAGGGCTTGAGCACATCCATGCCC
>JBFXKS010000148.1:0-4987 GCA_050173515.1 Oscillospiraceae bacterium
GGCAGCAGCCGCATGATGGACAGGCTTGTCACGCTTTTGCCGCTGCCGCTCTCGCCCACGATGCCCAGGCACTCGTTGGCGCCCAGCGAAAACGAGAGGCCCGAGATCACCGAGGCGCTCTCGCCGCCGCCGGTGAAGGCCACGTCCAGGTTTTTTATCTCCAGCAGCTCGCCCACGGGCCTGTCCTCCAGTTCGGTAAGCATCGGCTGCATCGCCCGGTGCGCACCGGCATAAAAACACAAAAACATAAATTTGCAGATACTGTATAATTCTATCTTAACTGCCCGTCCATTTCAATACCAAAGCGCCAAAAAGTGCAAAACGGCAGCCCGCAGCGCACAGCGAACCCCAAAAAACACCCCCGAGACTTGGAGGTGTTTTTTGGGGCAACCACCTTCGGCAGAAGGTGTGGGAGAGGGATGGTGCCCAAAAAGGGCGTCCTAGTCGGAAAACAATGGGTAGGACTTTTTCAGCACGGGGTCGGTGCTCTTGGTCAGGTCCCGGTACACCGTGTCGTTGATGGCGGTGTAGAAATCGTGGTTGGCCATGTTCGGCTCGAAGCGGTCCCGTATCCTCACCATTTCGGCCATGGCCGCGTCGTAGCTGGGGTACACGCCGGTGGCCACTGCGGCGCAGATGGCCGAGCCCAGCCCCGCGGCGCCATTCACCACGTTGCGCACGGCCGGCACGCCGAATACGTCGGCGAATATCTGCATAAAGATGTCGCCGTTCGAGCCGCCGCCCGAGACGATGATCTGCTGGGGCGAAATGCCCAGCTCGCGGCACATGGGCTCGTAGTTGTTGCGCATGGTCAGGGCGATGCCCTCCATGATGGACCGGTGGATGTGCGCGCGCCCGTGCCGCACGTCAAAGCCCAGCATAATGCCTTTTTTGTAGGGTTTGTCCTTGGTGGAGAGCCACTCGGGAATGGTGAGCAAGCCGTCGCTGCCCGCGGGGATATCGGCGGCCTCGCGGTCCAGCAGCGCCTCGGGCGAAAGGCCCTCTTTGGCGGCCTTCAGGGCGATCTCGTCGCCCAGCAGGTCCTTGAACCAGCTCACCGTCCACATGCCGCGCCGGATGCCGAAGCTCTCGTACAGGTAGCGGTGGGGCACACAGGCAAAGTTCGTCCAGAAATCCACGGCGCCATGCCGGTAGCCGGCGCCGCTCACCATGGAGGAGATGTAGGTGCCCAAAGACACCAGTCCCGTGTTCTCGCTTTGCATCAGGCCCGCGCCCAGCGCCTCCACGGCCTTGTCGCTGCCGGTGGCTACCACGGGCGTGCCCTCGGGGATGCCCGTGGCCTCGGCGGCCGCTTTGGTCACGCGGCCCAAGATGTCGCCCGGCATGCACAGCTCCATCATCTGGTCGCGCCGCACATTGTAGTCTTTAAACAGCTGGTCGTCGTCGCTCCACTTCCAGTTCTCCATGTCGGTGGGCCACTGGCGCACGGTGCAGTTGGCCACCGTGTCCTTGAACTGCCCGGTGAGGCGGTGGGTCATGTAGCCGGTGGTGGTGGTGGCGTAGTGGGCGTCCGCCGCCGGGAACTCGAACGGGCCATAGGCCCGCGGGTCCATCCAGTCGATCACCGGGTAGGCCAGGCTGCCGTCTTTGCGCAGAAATGCGCGGCACGCGCGGATGGTGCACAGCCCCACGCCCACGATCTGCTCGGGCTTGCCCGGGAACTTCGCCAGCGCCTCGTGGCAGGCCACCACCAGCGAATCCCACAAGTCGTCTTCGGGGTGCTCCACATAGCCCAGTTTTGGTGCCTCGGTGGGGCGCAGGGTCTTTTTGCCCTCGCACACCACGTTGCCTTTGGTGTCGAAAATCAAGATCTTGGTGCTCTGGGTGCCACCGTCGATCGCCATGATATATTTTTCCATGCAGTACGATGCCCCTTTTCATACGGCTTTGGCGCGCAGGCTCACACGAGGTTGTGCACCACGCCTACCTCGGCCGGAGATTTCAACAGCTCGAACGCCTTTTCGATGTATTTTGCACGCAGTGTCTTTTCATCGGCCGGGGTAAGGTCTGGGTTGCCCACCGGCACGATGATGGCGTGCCCGCGCAAAATGCGCGGCGCATGGTTGGCCTTGGCCACGTCCACCACCGCTGTGATCTGCACCACCGGGATGCCCGCGTTCTCTATTTCTTTTGCTATCGTTGTCCCACAACGAGTGCTGGTGCCTCACGTGGAGGTCAGGATAGCCGCGCCCACGGCCTCCTGCTTCAGCTGCTCGGCTATCTCCTTGCCCATCTGCTCGGCATAGGAGATGGCCACGCAGTTGCCGCTGGTGGTGTACACAAAGTGGTCCACGTCTTTGATGCGCCCCTTGGCCTTCATCTCCTGCAGCATGCCGTAGGGATACAGCCGCTCGGGGTCCTCCATCACAAAGGTGCCGTCGAAGCCGCTGTGCACCACAAAGTGCCCGCTGCCCAGCAGCTCGTCAATGTCGTATTTGCCCCAGGTGGTGGCCGAGTGCGAGCGGATCTTGTCCGGGTTGTCGTTGGGCACTAGGCCGCCATCGCTCACAATGGCCACCTTCACCTGCGAAAGGTCGGCCACCGGCGGCGCCGGCTCCACCGCTTTCAGCGTGGGCAGGGGCAGCTCGGTCTCATAGGGCCGCCCGGCCAGCTTGTCCAGCAGCAGGGCTATGGCGCGCTGCCCCGCGGTTTTCTCCTGCTTGATGTTGACGATGCGGTCGCGCACGATGTAGCCCTCGTCCGCGGCGCTGCCCACTTCCTCGCCCCTGGCCAGCCGCAGCCCAAGGTCCACCATCTTCGGCACGATGCTGCGCATCTCGCCGGACTGGTTGCCCGTTTTCAAAATATAGGTGCGCTTGCGATACATGTCTGCCGCCGGGTTCTCCGGGTACATCGCCGTCACAGAGGGGATGCCCAGCTGCTCGCTCACGGTGGCGGCCATCTGCCCACAGCTGATGCCATAGCGCCCCGCGCCGAAAGCCGGCCCGGCAAAAAAGAGGTCGGGTTTCAGTTCTTTCACCAGTTCCAGGCCTTTTTTTGTGGCGGCCTCGGTGTTCTCTACAAAGTAGTTGTCCCCGCAGATCACGGTGCCCACCACCTGCCCGGCCTCGCCCAGCGTGCTGTTGAACAGCGCCGCGGGGCCCACCGGTTCCGTGGCCACGGAAAAGCCCACATCGGCCTTTTCCTCGCCGCCTATCTGCCCGAAAAACTGGTTCACATAGCAAACGATCCTCTGCTTTTTCTCCATTTTCCCGTCCCCCCTAGTAATCCACGGCTTTCATGAAGCCGCCGCCTATTTGGCTGGTGATGCCCACCTGCTTGTAGCTGACGGTGGGGATGGGCCCGTTCGCCGGGGTGATGGGCGTGTCGGGGATGATATCCACGCCGCCCACCGACGTGGTGTTGGTGATATAGGGCGCGTCGAAGGCGCCGCCCAGCACGGTGTCCACGGCGGGTAGGTCGTATTCATAGAAATAGCAGCCCGTCTGCACGATGGAGTCCACCTCCGGGTCGTCGAACAGGCACTCGGTGGCGAGGTTGCTCTGGGCGTTCAGCACCTGGATGACAGGCACGGCCTTAATACCCAGCTTCTCACACTCGGCCGCGATCACGCCCACGCAGATGGTGGAGGCACCGCCGTGGCCCTTGGTCACGATCATGCCGTCGGCGTGGAACTCCTCTTTCATGATGTTCGCGGCCATCTTGGCGGCCAGGTGCCGCCGCTGCGACTCCACCGCCGTCACCGTGATGATGACGCCCACGAAGTTGAGGTCTTTGCCGTGGCGGCGGAACAGCTCGGTGATGATGGGGTGGTTGGTCACCTCGTAGGTGATCATGGTGCGGTGCCCGCCGCACGAGGCGATGGCGCCGTCCAAGATCTCGGTGGGCTGCACCACCAGCGGCAGGGTGTCGGGCACGGCGTTGCCGTAGAACATCGGCTCGCGGTAGTTCTCCGTGTCGTACTGCTTGGAGTATATCTGGTACGAGTAGGCCACGTTCGGCAGGGCGGGGTCGCGCGTGGAGTTGTCGAACACCTCCACGCTCTCGGCCGGGTGCGCCAGCGTGGCCCGTGCGATAAGAACGCCCGCGGCGAACGCGATGCGCCGCACGGCCTCGCGGTACTGCCGGAAGTCGGCGTTCGGCGCGATGGGCTCCAGCACCAGTTCGGGGATGTTCGGGTAGGGCGAACAGTCGGAGTAGGGCCCGAACATGTCGATGGCGCCCCAGTATTTGCTCCAGTAGCAGTTGTTCTGGGTCAGCACGATGCCCATGCCCTGCACGGTGCGGCTCACGCCCTTGCCGGCGATCTCGTAGTCATCGCTCAAAACACCGGGCCAGTCTATGCCACCGCTCACCTTGCAGCGCGGCTCCAGCACGTCCACCACATTGATGATGCGCGTGCGGTCGCCCGGCCGCGCAATGTCTATCTTCACGTCATCAATGTAGGGCTCGTTTTCCAGCAGTTTCAGGATGTCCCCCTTGTTTACATACATCACGCCGTCGTCCAGGCGTGTCTCGTCTGCAAACTGGATGTCCCGAACTTTTACAGATTCCACAGTGAGTTTCAAAAGCCCGTCTCCTCCTTAAGGTAAATCAATGGTAGTGCCGCGAACGATGGGGAAAATCAATGTATATTTTATTATACTTTGAAGCCTTATAAAATATAATAGTGCATGCCACAATAGATGTCAAGCACCGCCTGCAAGCTGCGGGCTAATAGTAGCTGGGCGCCCGGCGCTCGCTCATCACCTCTTTTTGCGAGTGCGCGATGACGGCGGGGTCCAGCGCGTGGCGCAAAACATTGTCCAGGCCATATTGGTCCCGCAGGCACAGGATGCACGCGGTGGTGAACTGTGCCATCTGCCCGGGGGTGTATTCCGGCAGCAGCAGCTCACGGCAGTGCTTCGGATCCAGGCTTTTGGCGTCCAGCCGGCCCACCACCACGTCCGACTCACCCGCCCGCACACTGACCATGGTGTTGATATAGGTGAGTTGGTTGAAACGG